>JACZUZ010000303.1 GCA_022572905.1 Candidatus Zixiibacteriota bacterium
TTCTGGCTCACCCGCTGTCAGTTGAGACATTTTGGATGTTACTGTCTCGGAAAATTCTCGGAATGTCTCAAGCGCGCTTCTTTTTCTAACCATTCTGAACTTTTCAAAGAATCCTTTTTCAATTAGTCAAGGCGAAGAACCTGGAACAGCTATTTGCCACAATTCATGATAGCGACAACACAACTAGTCGGTGCGAATATATGATAGATCGCGCCTGGGCGCTTGAAATAAAATGACAATTCTAATGGGTGAGGACAATCCGTACCACAAAAAAACCGCCCTGTCGGCGGATATTCTATTTCTCACGGGTCGAGGCCCGTAAGTGGGAGCCCTAATCTGCCAGGGAAGTCGCCAACCGGGCCTCGCTCATAGCGATTTCAATCCCGGCATAAATGCTGTCGATTTCCTCATACAACGAATCCAGCGCCGCATCAAAGCGCTCTCTTTGCTCCTGATTGAATCGTTCAGCCAGTTCACGATAGTGATCAATCCCCACGATCAAGTTGTGTTTGAATTCAAGAAACCGTTTCGTCATTCTGTCAGTAAATTCGTCGGAAGCGGTCTGTACCTCAGTGCGGAAGTATTCCACATATAGCGACAATTCCCGTATGAACATATGTGGCCGGTCCGGATTGGTGATCAATGACAATCTGCCGTAAATGTGGTCGATCATCTCTTCGAGTGTCACAATTTTTGAGAAATTTACGATATTCGGACCACAGCAGACGGCTGATTGCGCCTTGGACTTTATGTTATGCTTAATAATGGCGCCCCCGGTAAGATCAAGACAGAGACATGATTTCCGGAGTGTTTTTTCGCGAAGCGCCGCCGCTTCTTCGCATGAGTGACCGCCGGCGTCTATCTCGCGAATCTTCCGTTTTTGATAAACCCGCGACGCACGGCAAATCGGCACTGTGGTGAATTCGGTGTTGGAAACCAGAAAACCTTTTGGGCAAGGGCTTCCGGGCTTGTCGCGCTCGATGCGGGCCAGGCGAGTCTTCTCACTGGCTGAATTCTCCAAACTCCAAAACGGCACCCCCAGAGGTGAATGGTCGGTTAAATGAACATCCTCTGCGGTCGCGGCGCACAATTTGGCCAAATGAGCTTCGTCAACATTCGTAACTTCCGGAACAAGAAGGAACGGTGTTGCCCAGCCGACACGATCAATTCCATAGCGCTCGAACAATAATTGCTGTTCCTCGAAGGTTCCGATTCCACCCTGAACAGTAACACGATACTTATGAGGCCGTTCAATCGGGGCGCGGTCAAGGGACTCAAGCGCCGCACTGTATGTCTTATTAAGCGTTTCCGCCATTTCAGAATTTTTCTGAACGAACTCTTCCATTATTGGGCCGAGCAGATGTCCGTCAGTGGCGAATGCATGGCCGCCGCAGTTGAGACCGGATTCGATACGATACTCTGATACCCAGAGACCGCGTTTGGCCAGATATTTCCCCTGAATTATAGCCGAGCGATAATCGCTGACTTTCAGGGTGATCAGCTTGCGCATCTCTCCACTATCGTCGGGGAAGAAGTCTTCAAACGTAGTTAAATAGGCGTATAGCCGTCGGTTTATTCCCGCCGAAAATATGATAGAAGAACGTAAAGCGCTGTTTGCAAATCCGCGTAACGCTGCCATTGCATCGGCAAACTCCGGCGCCAACTTTACGTTATTCTTTCCGTAGGCGTCACGATCCAATTTGGTCATGATATTGACGTCTATACTTCCCGGAATCGCCTGAGCACGCAATGTTTCTTGCATTTCCAGCTTCTGTTCTTGAGTTGGCAGACCGAGCATCTCATGATAGCTGTCCTTGAGAGCCGAATCCGGTAACATCTCAAAATACCGTGTGATCTCACTCCCGGCTTCAAATGAGGAATTCTGCAACTCTAAAACCTGTTTGGCTACCAAGTCGTTGATCAAATTCAAATAGGCCGTAATGCGCCGCGCACGCTTATCTTCAGAGCGTTCGCTGATCGCGACAAATTCCAGATCATGCTTGCGACTATGAACTTCGCGCATTTGTTCAGCTAGCTCATCATCCATTATTGAAACAACTGAAGAAATCCCATATTTGGCGACTTTCAGCGGTGTATCAACGCTGAATCCAGTCCCCATAACCGGTATGTGAAATTTGTGGGATGAATTGAAGGGTGTAGACTCCATGGCGCCACATAATCGCCCAAGAATAGGGCTATGTCAACCTATTTCGGAGAGAGGAGCTAATTTCACGAGGCTTGGGAATTGACCTGAAAGTAGCGTAACCGATTGGGGAGCAACGTCGATGTCATCCATCTGATGCCATGAATATTCGTCGGATGGGTGGCGGAGAGCTAATCAATTATGAGCGTCGATTCATGGGCGATTATTGAACCTTTTGGATGATCCCGACTGTGAGTGAGTTCGGGCCATTTGCAAGGCCGACGTTATTGCGGCGTAACAGGTTGCCGATATGAAGGCAGTCGTTGATATCTGCCACGCACAGAATATCGACCAAAAACTCCATGTAAATCGTGTTTGACAGTCCATTGCTTTGAAAGGCCCTGCGACTTTGGGGAGGGAGGATCGAAGAAGGTTTTTTGACTGAGAAGTATTGTCGAATTCCGAATACAAAAAAGCCCCGAGGAGTTTTATCCTCCTCGGGGCAATATGCAATTATCTCGTGGCCTAAAATTCTAATCCGCTACGTTACTTCAACAGCACCATCTTTTGAGATTTGATGACCACTCCGTTGGCGCGCATGCTATAGAAATACACACCGCTGGATACATTCAAACCGTTCCAGGATACCGTATGGAATCCGGCGGTGTAATACCCGTCTGTAACTGTGGTCACCTGCTGTCCGAGAACGTTGTAGATGATGATAGAAACATCCGCTGCCTCAGGCAAGCCAAAGGATATCTTTGTCTCCGGGTTGAACGGATTGGGATAGTTCTGAGCGAGAGAGAAGACAGTCGGAATGGCTGCTTCGGTTTTATCCAAACCAGAGCTGATTATCGGGCTCGTTATAGGCTCCTCGAAACAGTTATTGTTGAACAATTCATTCAGGCATGTCGCGGTGAAGTTCACATCAGAGGCCGTGGCGCCGAATGAATCGGCAGGTGTCAAATCTCCGGAAACGACGGCATCGGCGATCACAATAAATTGATCGACAGTAATGCCGGCGAATTTGCCGCATTCGGCAGGAATAATGAAAACACCGTAGCAGTTATTTATGATTTCCGGGACCAACAGAGTGAAGATTCCCGCGCAGGAGAACTCTCTGTTGAGTTTCAGCGCTATCAATTGAGAGGCAACTACTCCAGCGGGAGTGGTTACCGGATTAATTAGATCGAATGTCAACCGGCGCGGTTTCCCTCCGCCCGGCAGGAAAATTTCAATGGCTTCTGCATCTGTGAATAGCGCGGCGTAGAACAAGTCGCCGTCAAACAGACCGCCCTGATCACCGATAAGTAATCCGGTCGGGAATACTTGGTCGAAGTATTGGTCTCGGATACATCCTGGCTGAAGCGAGAGTGGATCCCCTGCCTGT
>JACZUZ010000304.1 GCA_022572905.1 Candidatus Zixiibacteriota bacterium
GCGTTTGTTGCCGTGGCTGTTACAGAAATAGCCTGACCTACGCAGGAAGCGTCCGGAGTATAAGTCAAAACTCCGGAATTAGCGTCGATGTCAGCTGTTCCACAGCTCGGCGCCGATGTAATCGACCATAGTACCGGATCTTGCGGAACGGGGACGTTATTGCCTTCGGTCGCATCCAGATCATAGGTTAACACATCGCAATGGCTAGTTTGCAAAGCGCCAGGGGCGTTTGAAACTATCGGCGGAAGACATGGGACTTCAAATAAAGTCACACAGAAACCATTCTGACTGTAGGGGCCATTTCCGGCGCCCCAGGTCGGACTGATGTTCGTTCCGTCAGCGAATAGCCACGGACCCGCCGGAGGTATAAATGTGGTATCTATACAGAAAATACCCTGTGAGTTCTGGCTAAAACTGATGTCAATACCCCAGACGTCAGTATTAGTTGCTGGACCAAAGCCTCCGCTAAACGCGGCGCCACCAATCAGAATTGTATCTGGTAGCACGTTGTTAGTCTTATAAGAGTACTGAGCGCCGCCTAAGCTCCATACATTATACCAGACAAAAAATGAGTCATAATTAAGCGTGTCGAACGTTACATTCGCCACAGAAGCGTCGGGGCTATAGTATCTGAAACCGAGAGTTGTTGCAGATATCTGAAAATCGCACGTAACGCTGGTCATAAAGGTGTAAGTGCCATTCTGATCAACCTGAGCCTGAAGACCGTTGAGGGTATCAGTGAAGGTTACACCAGAGGTGATCCTTACATCTACATTGCCAGTCTGTGCGAGTGCGTTTGGCCCAAAAGAAAGAACCAGTAGAAGTGTCAATACAAGAGAAAGCGTCTTTCGATTCATCTTGTACTCCTCTTGGGAATAATATAAATGAGTAAACAACTTTTTGTCAGAAATTCTATTCATAATAGATCTCCCGAGTTTAAAGTCGCGTGTTCCCTCACAAGATGCGAATTAAGACATTCCATAAGGTGAGAGCCATCTACCTCAGCGGAAAACTTAATTTCACTGTCAAGAAACACTAAATTCCTTTCTAATGAGCGCGTGTTACATAAGCCGAAAACAATAAATCATCTTTAAGTAAAGTTAATTTCTAGTTTCCGGCCTCTTGCCTGACTTTCTGAGAGTTTTCTCGATAGAATAAACTATAAAAGATTCTTCTCCGAAAATCAGTCGAGACAATTCGGCGCAAGAAATAATGCAAAACAAGTTCGCAAGGTAATTGCGCGCGAAAGTCTTAGTTTACCTCTTTTCCTAGTACGTCACTTCTCCTTTCTGTTTAACAAAAAAGTGTTAGCGGTTTTGGCCGCAAACGACGCGGAGGGGAATCTCCTCTTCGATCTACTGCGCGCCACGATGGCGCGGGTTTATCGAAAGTTTGCCGCTACTGCCGTTCTGCAATTTTTATTCTAATATGTTGCGCTGTTCTTACTTAGCCAGTGTGATGGTTTGTACAAAGACTCGGCTATTGATTAAATGTGAAAAGCGCGAAAACTGGACCGTAAATCGAAAACTCCAACCTGATAATTAAGTGCGCCACAACAAGGTGAGAGACCATGGATTTCATTTGAATCGAATTGAAATCCAGAAATCTCTCGCGTAGTTTGTTTAAAAAATCTAATCATAAAAAATTTCTCAAAACGCTAATTTATGAAAATTTCACTCTCTTCGATCTCGGCATCCTTCAAGATTACCCTAACTTGCGCTGCAATTCTCCGGCGTTGGGCCATCATTAAAGATATATTTCACGAGGAAAAGGGCATCCCCAATATTTATAGAGCCAGAACCGTCGGCGTCTCCCGAGAAGAGATTCGGGCTTCCAGCGCACATCGGAGGTGACCCATCGAGGAAAATGTAGAAAATGAGATAGATTGCGTCTCCGATATTCACATCTCCACTCCCATCCGCGTCTCCACACAAACATGGAGGCGGAACAAGAACAGTAACTGATCCGTCAGTGAGAAATACGCGGGAAGTATCGAGTGTGGCCTGATTCACGGTATCATAGGAGATGGAATCATACGGCGGGCTGGGTATCTTCACATATGATACACATGTGTCGCCAATCATACTCTCACATTGCCAGTAGATTGGGATTTCCACCGATTCGGTAATGATTCCAATAGAATTCCCATCCGGATCGGAGATTGAGAAGTTATCAAGTGGCACTACTCTTATAAAAATTTTTACTGTCCTCTGTGTGGCCGTGTCCGGAACATCCAAAACATTGGCCAAGAGTTTAATCACTACACCATTAGACTGCGGAGCGAAACCCGGAACGACAGGGCCACCAAGCGCATCAGCGAAAGCGATTATCTTCAAATCCGCTCCGATACCCCCCAGCGATCTAGAAGTTACGGACTCCCAGGTAGACATTAGCGTGCCGGAAACATCGTGATTACCCAATTCTACCTCTGTTTCTACTACCTGAATATAGTCGTATCCGAGCGTGGTATCGAAGACCTGGGTTGTGTCTGTGCAATTTGGGGGAGTACCTGCGTTACAATTCCAGTAGGTGGTGTCGAAAATTGTGTCGGTGTTCACCTGAAAGAGAATTAGATCAGGCCGATCCAATTGCAACCAGAGCTCAATTGCGGCAACCGAGTCGGCGAAATTACTCATAAAAACTGAAATTTGGGTGTTCTGCTGGTTTGGAAAGGCTGTTGTGTCACCCACGACAATTTCGAGCAAAGGCTGCGCGGCAACTTCCGCTGTGGTTACACTCAGAGCGAAAACCAGAATCGCCGCAAACAGAAAAGCTGTTACCTGAAAACTCTTCTCTTGAGTTTCCCTGATATGCTTGGTTCTCTTGTAAATACTATCTTTCAGGTCGCAAATCATTGCATTCTCCTTGTAAAAGCTTTTGGCAAATTACTCCAAGTAGCCCTGTAAAAATGGCTTTCAGCGCATAAATCCATACACAATCTGCAATCGGTATGCCAATCCTTTGGCGGGCTGGAGTTTTCGGCAAATCCCGAAAACATCGAAGAACTAAGGTGACTGGTTCAGAATCAATTCCGCTTGAACCCACCTGCTCGATTTTTTGTGAGCAGTGGGATTCAATTCTGAACAATAAAACTTCGACGCATAGTTATTGCGTCCGAACTCAATTCGAGACAAACAGTTTTGAAAAAGTGCGTAAAAACAAACGTTAGTTGTTAACTGTACACCGGGACCGGAAAAGACCGACTCGGCCTGAAGTACTCAAAAAGATCTCCGCAGACTCGGAAAGCGAGCTAAGTGACGAAATGGGATCGTCGATGCTCTGGGATATGTTTGTATTTTAGTCTCAAGCTGTAGGAACTTTGTACCAATCGTCCATGGCGAATATAGTAACAAAACTGGATTCTGTCAATAGAAAATAACTCTTTGAATTTCTACAAACAGCAATGCGCTTGAAACTTAGGTTCTTAGAAAGGAATCATTATCACATGATCCAGCGCAAAACAAATCCAGTCCATAATCCCGCGAAACTGCCAGAAACAGCGCATTTTTCACGACTCACCATACTA
>JACZUZ010000305.1 GCA_022572905.1 Candidatus Zixiibacteriota bacterium
CTTAGTACAGCGGCCGGGACAATGTCAACACATCCAAACTTGAAAGTCTTCAGAGGATTGAGTATCCATGCGCCTTCGGGGCGAATTGCGCCACCCGGTATTCTGTCGTTCACGTAGAAGACAAAGAGATAATCGTCTCCTGCGTAACCGCCAAGACCGGGGCTGACATCCTCCATTCCAAAGATGTCGCCATCAGTGTTAATGCCATAGCGCGTGGTAGAATGCCAGGCGTCTGAATCACAATCCGGATTAGCGCCACCGGGAATAGTATCGCAATTCGGGGTGTATGTGCCTGTCAAGTCACGGGCCGGATCCCAGTTGAATCCTCTATTTGCGGAGACAGTCAGCATAATATCGCCGTTGGCTGCGCCAGCAGGCGCAGACGGGAAGCGAACGTGGCAGTCATCACCATGACCGCGAAGCGGATTCGCATATTCACCGTAGGTGAGATACAGCAGAGTATCGCAAGACGACAGCTGCGGCTGGGTAACGTTGATGTTAAACACACCAGGGTTACAATTGGTCGGTGTCCACTCTCCGGCGACCGCCGAACGGATTCCGCCCGGAGTGTTCCAACCGGTGGGACGTCCTTCATGCCAGTGGAAAATACGACCAGCGTACGGGAATGGCCCGCTGTAACCAAACCACTGCGCGGCGGTCCAGGCGATATTCACCGAATCCTGATGGTCGAATATCGCAGTGACGCGCGAATCGGCGCGGTAGTTACCGATGCTATCGTTTGGATATTGAGTGACGTTGCGGATTGGGTTCCATGTGATACCGCAGTTTTCTGAAGTCATATAAAAGAGATCGTTGTCTGTCTGACCGGAGATCAGGCCATTAAAACGATCCACAGAAGCGCCAAACTCGGATCCGTCACCGCGACCACCCGCCCAGGCGATAACGACACGGTCTGAGTTGCGTGAAGCTTCGATAGTCGGGGAAAGATATCCGCCCAGACCGAATCTGTAGACATTACTCCAGACGGAGTCAGTGGCGTTCACGTTGCCGACAGTGACAGTGCGGCGCAGGTACATGTAGTAACCGGTGTTACCGTCGTCATGAATAAGCATATGGACAACCTTGCCGCAACCGCCGCCACTTGACGCGGCTACGCGCGGCCAGAGGAATGTTCCCGATTGTCCGCCTGGACTTATCGAGTCTTCATAAATCGCATCAGGGACAAGTCCACCGCTGACCATCTCGACAAAGTCGACGAGACAGGGAAGGTCGTTTACAAATGCAAATGGATGGAAATGGCCCGGGGATGAGAAGGCCGGATCATAGTGATGGGCGTTCACAGCCCGACCATCGGAAAAAGCGTCCATGGTCGTATAGCCAGAACGATCGGGGGGATCCACGCTACCACCGATGTCAATACCAACACCTGATTGTTGGGACAAATTGCCAAGCGCCGCATCCCATGTGTTTCCACGAACGTTACGGCCCCCAACTGCGGAGTTATTGTCCTGGTTCATCCATCCGAAGTAGAGACAGTGGTTAATGCCATTCGTGGCGATTTGACGGTTCACTGACCCGTTTTTCTGGTAGTCGTAGAATGTCACACCCACCTGGATGCCCGGTGAGCTGGAGATGGTCGAAGGCAACGAGTTGGCTCCGAGATTAACAGTAACTGGAAACCCAGCGCCGCTACCACCGCCAAATCCTTCATGTTGGCCATCAGAGGGACGCGCGAAAGTACGGGAAGTCAAGACGGTCTTAATTGCCATCTTTTCCCCGTCGATATCCTTCGCGTCTAGCGTCGGCGCTCCGACCAAGCCAATGAGGAAGAACGAGAAAGTGATCCCAAGGATTTTCCTGGTCATACCTTCTCTCCTTTCAGCTAAAATGGTTAATAATAAATGTTTCTTCATCTTTTTTTCGATCTCAATAGCCCCCCTAAGGAATACCTTCAAAACAGTTTCCTCAAGGGATTCCCTTTTGGCGCGTTTGGCAATGCCATTGCATTTGAGTCATCCTTAAATGAATGGGCCGTGTGCGCCGCAAGAAAGTGTCACTTCAAAAATCCTGTTATTACCTTGCTATCTACATCCTCCCGTAGGTTCTGTCACTCAGCGACCCAGCTATCCGCCTGGACGAAATTTATTTTCACTACCAATTATTTCCGTTTTCTTTTTTCCTTCTTTACGAGAAACCCGAAATTCCGCCGCGACGGCAATTCTCTTAAGTCAACAGCTCTCTTGAATCAACAGCTATTCAACGCCTCGAATTATCTCGTGTCCGCCTTTGATAGTTTCGCTAAATAACACTCGTCGACTTAAACCATCATGAATCTAATTGCCTTGGTTCTAACCAACGAGAGTCACCGCTCCAATGAGCTGGACACTATTTTTCCTTTGATGAGCGTCTGAATAATAAGTTTTTAGTCACGTAGTCGTTGCAGTCAAAGGACCTGTAGCTGCACAAGTATAGCCTGATAAGTCAAACTTGTCAACTCATATTCCGTCCTCTTCGGCCAAAAAAATATACGGAAAATACTAGGGGACAAGGGCTTCCAAACGCAATAGTTGAGGACACTCAGCAAAATCACCGTCTGACACACGATTAGGGCATCACAAGTTAGAAAATTGGGCGAATTAATCAGTCAAAATCATTCGAAATCGCTCAATCCAAACATGGCGCAGATCCTGCGACCGCAAGGGGTTTTGCAACAAGTGACCAGGAAAAGAGTAATATGAAATATGTTTCAGGAATAGAAGATTAAACTAGCCACCGAGCGGAGTCGAACCGCTGACCTACTGATTACGAATCAGTTGCTCTGCCAACTGAGCTACGGTGGCGCTGAAATGTTTTGGTGGTTTCTGGGAGTCTTTGAGATAACTCCGGTCGGTTAATCGATGAATAAATCCACTAAATGGTGGCGCCCCCCAGAATTGAACTGGGGACACACGGATTTTCAGTCCGTTGCTCTACCAACTGAGCTAGGGCGCCATGAATCCGAAGTTCGGCGCTTTCTACCGATTCGGACGCCGCCAATCTACTCATAAGCCGGTGAGTGTCAACTTATATCAAGTCTTCGGGTTCGGACTTGTCACAATTCAGACAAGACGAACCACAATCTGCGCTCGTTACTGATTCGATCAGCGAAATTACAACTTGTCAGGCGCTCCTTGAGAGCGTCAATTTCATATCGCCGCTGAGGAGCAAAGCGAGCGCTCCCAGACTTGTTAAACCATACAATATTGCCGCGGAGAAAGAGCCGCTATTGTCCGTCCAGTAAACTAAATTCAATGCGCAAACTACAACCCATAGAGAATAGAGAGCAATCAACCCCATCCAACCCCAGCGCTTCCCCGTCCGAAATGAACCGTTCAGGTAGTAGTGAATCGCCCCATATGCTCCAATCGCCACCGGGCGAGCAAAATCTTCGTAGTTTGCGTCCAAGACCGAAAGCGCTACGTTGGCCAGCGCCCAGAGCATAAACATCCCTGAAAAAATCGCTCCATATCCCCAGATCAGTTTTCTTTTTCGCTCAACTAGGTCAATTGAGCTGGTTT
>JACZUZ010000306.1 GCA_022572905.1 Candidatus Zixiibacteriota bacterium
CCGCCGTCGGGCACGTCGTCGATATAGTCGCCGACCGAACCCGTGGTCACGCCGACGGGGATGTATTTGATGGTGAAGGCGCGCCCGGCGATGTGGTGGCCGGCGGTCAGCGGCACGATCCCCTGCGCCATGCCGTGAACGCCGATCTTATCGAGCGCGTCGGAAACCGCGGCCGCGGACAACCCGGCCAGCCCAACGACGATATCGTCCATCAGCCCTTCTCCTTGGCGCCGTCGCCCGCCATCGACTCGTAGCCGCCGGTCTCCATCACCGCGCCGATCGACCGCCCGTCCCGGACCGCCGCCGCCATGTGGCGTGGAGAATGTCTTGTGCATATTGATATGTAACATATCAAAACCAATTTCGCCCGGCCGCACAACACCCAACTGGGCGTTCAGATTAGCGCCGTCCATATATAACAGCGCGCCCGCAGAGTGAACCGCTTCGACGATTTCGAGTATCTCAGATTCAAAAAGCCCCAGCGTGTTCGGGTTTGTAATCATTACTCCGGCCGTATCTTTGTCCAGAGCCTCTTTAACCGTAGCGGCGCTGAGAATGCCGCGCTTATTGGATCTGATCTCTACAGGCTGAAAGCCCGAAAGTGTTACAGTGGCCGGATTAGTTCCATGTGCGCTATCCGGAATAAGAATCTTGCGCCTTGGCGCTCCAAGATGTTCATGGAAAGCGCGCATAATGCTAATTCCGGTCATCTCACCCTGGGCTCCCGCCACCGGTTGGAGTGAAACATTATCAAATCCGGTGATTTCGCCAATTAGCTCCTGCAATTCAAATAGAATTCTAAGCGAGCCCTGAGTGTGATCAACGGGCGCCTGCGGATGTGACTCGCGTAAGAAACGATGAAAAGCCACCGTGTCGTTGCGTTTGGGATTGTATTTCATTGTGCAGGAGCCAAGCGGATAAAATCCCTTGTCTATATGAAAATTATCCACTGAGAGGGCTATATAATGGCGCATGACATCGCCTTCGCTGACTTCCGGCAACGATGGGGATTCGCTTCTTCTGAAAGTCTCCGGAATTAGCGAGTCGCGTTGATCTTGAGACAGCTTTGTAGTAGGCAATGAAACGCCAATGCGACCGGCAACCGATTTTTGATGGATTAACTTCGACATGAGCTATAAGTAACTAAAGTATACTTTAGTATCCCTCTCCAATCAATTTGCGGATATGCTTCGAGGCATATCCCACATCCTCGCTCTCGGGATATAACTGTATGAATTTCCCAAATTGCGCTATCGCCTGTGTTGTGTCACCGTTATTACGGTGACATATCGCTATGTAAATCACAGCGTCAGTAGTAAGCGGACTGGATGGGAACTTATCAATTAACCTCTGATAACGTTCAATCGCGCTGTCATAGACTTTCTCACGCCGCTTCATGTCGGCAAGAGCGTACATGCTTTCGCTATTTTTCCCTTCCTTGTCTGATGAATCAATTTCGATTACAACAGCGAAGTATTCTTCGGCACGTTCTGTTTCTCCGCGCCAGCGGTACTTATTCGCCACGGCCCAATTGTTCTCAATGTCTGACTTCGCTTCAAGTTCTTTCAAGAAATATTCGAGTGTATTCTTGCCATTGCAAAAATCATCAAATATCTCCACGAATTTCTCCGGTTCAATGAAACCAACGTCACGATCAATATGGGTTCCGTCGCTCTTGTAAAGCCCAAATGTCGGATACGCCACCACACCCTGTGATTTTGCAAATTCGGTTTTTTCGCCGTTTTCGTCCTCGCAATTAACTTTGGCAAAAACTACATTATCATTTATCCAGGCAATCACGGCCGGATCGGCAAATGTCACTGTGTCCATTTGCTTACAATACTGTCACCAATCGGTGTAATAATCGACTAATAGCGGCTTGCCCGCGATCTTTGCGGCTTCCAACCCCTCCTGAAAACCATCATAGACTTTGAAATCCGCTCCAAGCGCCGCTGGAACAGTGAGAACGAAAACAACTACCGCTACTCCGATTGATTTCAGAAAACGCGCTAGTTTCAGCTCACATTCAAAGAGACTTGTTATGTTAGACATTGTCATATTGTCACTCCTGAATTTTCGAGATATACTGTATCCACTTTGAAATTTCGTGTATTTCAAACGTCCTTATTAAGCGTTTGTCGACTCCCATGAGTCTCCTCCGATCATTTCAGCAATTTTTGACGCATCCTCGGCCTGATCAGTCGGCGTCAGAATTTCATACGCTCCTTCGGCGCTTCCGAACACCGACGTTAATGTCAAACCCAAATCACCGAAGTATCCGGACCTGTTTTTCAGAACCGCCTTAAATCCGTCGGAGCGTAGCGCGTCGAGGATATGATCCGCCATCAGCTTGTCCGATGCGGATCCTATAATAGTCCATGTGTCATTAGTTGCGGACTCTTCAAATTCTTTCTTGTTTTGCTCCATACTACTGCCACAATCTTGCGTGATTTCACTATTGTAATTAAACAAGTGAGCGTACAAACGCCGAAAACATCGCCGGAGGCGCCTCTATCCTACAACCTCAATCGGCTCGTCTCTGTTCACATACAATTCCCGAAAGGATTCGACCAGGTGGTCCACCTCCTCGTAGGTGCGCTTTTCGGTCACTGCAATTAGCAGACGGTTTTTCATTTCCGGATAGAATCGCGCCAGATCTATACCAGCCAGTATCCCGTGGGAGCTAAGCTTTTTTATTATTTCGCTGGCCGGAATGGGAGTCCTGATTACAAACTCGCGATGAAAGGGAGCCTCAAAGGCCAGAGAATAACCATCCAGGGCCGAGATTTTATCCGCCGCATAATGCGCTCGCTCCAGCGCAATATCAGCTACGCGCCTTAGTCCCTGTTTGCCCATCAATGACAGAAACACCGTGGCGGCAGTGGCGCAGAGAGCCTCGTTTGTGCAAATATTGGAAGTCGCCTTGGCGCGTCTGATGTGCTGTTCTCTGGTTTGCAGAGTGAGCGTAAAGCCCGGTTTGCCTTCGGCATCGACAGTACGTGCCACCAGTCGGCCCGGCAATCGGCGAATTAAACTTTTCTTTGTTGCGTAGAGTCCGAGGAGAGGACCTCCAAATGAAACTGGTATTCCCAGCGGCTGTCCCTCGCCGACAACGATGTCCGCTCCCATTTCACCGGGTGGCTTAAGTAGCGCAAGTGAAATCGGATCGGCGGCGACAATCATTAACCCGCCGACCTGATGAATTATATTTGCTGCCCTTTCGACATCTTCAAGAGCTCCAAAAAAATTCGGATGAGATACCACAAAGCAGGCCGTGTTTGAATCAGCCGCATCTTCGAGGCGATTCAGATCGGAAACTCCGCCACCAAACAGCAGGATCGATATTTCACCCTCGAACCCGCGAGCGTAAGTTCGAATAACTTCAGTGTGAGCCGGATTAAGCGCCCCCGATACAATAACTTTTTTGCGATTTGTGGCGGTGATGGATGTCAAAACAGCTTCCGCGGCCGCGCTTGCGCCATCATACATGGACGCGTTGGCGACTT
>JACZUZ010000307.1 GCA_022572905.1 Candidatus Zixiibacteriota bacterium
AAGTAGATGAATCATTCATGCGGATGCTGCACTTTGTCGGGTCCTCCTGGACAGACATCACCACGTCGCACGACACCTCAGCGAACATTATATGTGGCGTGGACACAGCACTTTCGCCCTTTGTGGTCGGATTTTACTCGAGTTGTTGCGACCTCCCCGGCGACGCTGACGACGGCGGTGACGTCAACATTGGTGACGCCATCTTCATTGTGAAGTACGCCTTTGAAGAAGGCAGTCCGAAGCCGCCTTGCTGTGATCAGGCAGATGCAGATGGTGGCGGCGATGTTAATATCGGAGATGCAGTTTACATTGTGAAATTCGCCTTCGAAGAAGGCGCCCCGGTACCGTTATGTCCGCCTTCCGGCCCATTGGAATGTCTATGATGTCAAAGCTGAATGACAATACGTCGCATTCTCCGTAGTTAGCCTTATCTTAATTATCCTGTTCTCAAAAAACCCGCCTCGAGAAATTTCTCGGGCGGGTTTTTTTGTTGACATCACTATTACCTACGTGTTGTTTAATTCTTGGAATCTTTCATTCTCCACGCTAGAAATCCATCCCGAGTAAAAAAGATTAACTCCTCGCTCATGGAAAATCGCCTGGATGTCAAAGTGGACGCTGGCCTTTATTGTTTCCGCCACCGCGGGGCTTGTGCTTCCGGCTTATCTGCAAACAAATTTCGTTACCCAAATCGCCAGCACGATTGAAAGGCCGCTCTTGACCGGATGGACCGGTTTCGGAGACTTCGTCACTAACTTCAGCCTTTCATACTCCGGACAATTCATTGACATGCTATCCAACTGGGTTATTGTCAGCGGTGTTCTGGGCGGGCTGGTGTATTTCTTTTTCTCGAAAGAGCACACCGGTCTTTTTGGCAAAGCCTCGCGCTATGGTATCTGGATTCTGATGCTAACTTTCGGCGCATCGTTTGGATACACTGTCATGGGTCGTATTTCCCTCCTGGTCGGCCGCCTGACATTCCTCTTCGGCGACTGGGCCGGGATAATCTAGCCTTTTCAAACCATTCATAATCACATCATTTTCTTGCCCTCACAATCTTTTTGGGCGTTGAGAATTAGCAAATTAATTTTCCATCTTGGCCTCGCTTAAGCGCTCGAAAAGCAAAACTCGACCTCCGTTGCGACAAAAAGGCTATTGACAGGATATACGAAGCTGGTTATACTTTTACTGTACATTTAAGGCGACTTAATCGTCACCTGGAAATACTTCTCTATCTCTTAACCAGGAGAGCAAAACATGCTTCGCAAACTAAGGCGCTTATTGCAATCATTAGTGATTGGGCTTTGCCTGTTTCCTACGACGGCGGAGACAGGAACTGACGCCGCCAATAGCGATCTGCGGCCAGCTCAAGATGCTTTCGGAAATGCTTCAGTCACTCCATGCCTGATAGGACAAGCTTACGCGGACGGTTCCATAACTGTCGACTGTAATACATACGACCTGCAGAAACTGGGTTCTATGGGAAGGCAAATAATACTCGGTACTGGGAACACACCTGACAGGAATCTCGAATTTGTCTGGATCCATCGTTTTTCCTCAGGGATTTACGTGACGCGCTATGACTCCTGGCTTTTCGATCTCGGCTTTTTTGGGGCAGGAGCCGGAGGTATAAATATTGGGTTCGCCTCAACAGCCGATCAATACCCGGTGATTACCCCGCGAGCTGACGGTGCGGCTATGATTGCGGAAATTTCTTCGCCAGTATTTCTCCAATACGGACGGACCCGGACTTTTGGAAATACAATTCCGGGACTTGCTGATTTCGATGGAGGAGACATTCCTGACTCTGTCTGGCAGGCATTTGACAACGGAACGCCGGGTTTCGACGATGAGTTTAAGTGGCCTCAGATCGCGGTAAAGATCACGGGAACCACCGAAATAAGTCACATGATAATACATAACAGCAATGAGAATAATACAATTGGCAATAATTTTCTCTATACCCGCCATATTGGATCCACGATGGATTTCCTTAGCGACAATAATTGGGAGCCCGCCAGACAATTTGGCTGGAGTGGATACCACAGCGCCGTCATTGCCACCTCGCAAGTCGATTCAAGCGGCCGCGTGGCAATCGCGTTTAGCGGTGGACGCGGGGGCGGAGCCCCGGTGAATATTGGGCTGGGAGCGAATTGTGACAATGTTGATCGCACCGACGGAACTCCATCGGGTCTCATTGACAATGATCTTTATGTCTACATATCAGATGATCAGGGAGTTACATGGAGTTCCTGTCAGAATCTGACAAACCGCCCGAATGCCGACCCCGGAGGTTACGCTCCGCAAGCAAAAGTCTCTATCCTTTTCGATGACTCCGATGTGCTTCGAGTAGCATGGCAATCTACATACTGGCCGGGATCAGGCGGAGCAGTCGGCAAAAAGTCACGGATGTATCACTGGGATGAATCATCAGGTCTGGTTCGACAAGTCGTCGACGCAACCTGGGATGCGCCATTTTGTACGGGGTCGGTCAATCAACTTAACGCTGATAATCCGCAATTATCATACTGCGACGGAAAGGTATACTTGACATACACGCTCTTCGCGCCACCGTACCTCGGGAAGGAAGACGATTGTCATACAGACGCGTTCGTCGGAAGTGGAGAGGGGCTTGCAAACGGTGACATTTACGTTTCTGTTTCGTCAACATCGGGTCTGACATGGGATGAACCGCGGAATCTTACTGACACCTACACACCTGACTGTGACACAGCCTCGGCAACTGCGAATCCCGATTGCCTCTCGGATGTCTGGCATTCCACCACGCGTTATGGGATCGATATTTCTGTCGCCGCTGCATTGCCAATTTCATCACTATTTTCCTCGGCCGATTTTACCAGCAAACTTGATCCATCATTTGCTGGCGTGAAATATCTACATACGATTTATGTGGGTGATCAATCTCCCGGAACTCAGTTCGCCGCCCCTGTGGCCGGAGGCGTTACATTGAACGCAATAAATATTTTTACGTTCGGATGCGTAGAGCCGGTCTTAATTTCGCGATTGAGTTCGTCTTTAGCAACCGGTCAAACCGTTTGTGACACAGTAAACAGTATTGTTCCCGTGAATCTGACCTGGGAGCTTGAGAATATTGGGAATGCTGGTCTCGTATACGTTCTTGATACCGTAAACGTTTCTCCACCAGGATTCGTCTCATTCTCCGGATTCAGCGGCACGATTTTAGATGGAATAAACAATAAAGACACCGTGACTTTGACATTCGACATTTCGACACTGTCTCCTGGGCAAACCGGTTTAGTAGACATCATCATAGATGGCGATTTCAGTTCAGCCCCAACCGATACATTTTCATTTAAGTATGTGTACATTCCAACCAACAATACCCAACCTGGCTCGAATGTTACAGTGCCTCTCACCAACCCTAACGCGACAATTACATTTACTACTGTAACCGGTGAAGGAAACACGACCGGCTCAGTTTCTGGAACTGGCCCGACTCCCCCCACTACTTTCACTATAATTCC
>JACZUZ010000308.1 GCA_022572905.1 Candidatus Zixiibacteriota bacterium
TTGGGAGGGCCTTTAATATGGGGGCGAAGGCCGGTGATTCCAGTGAGGGCCCAATCAAGCGAGCCGATATCATACCCGTCGCAATGTTTGATGACGCCCATTCATATATTTTCGAGAATTTCGGACAGGAAGGAATATACGCGGCCTATATCGTTCTTGCTTCGGTTATAGTATATGTTCTGGCCAAAGCTCTTAATATTTCATTCACGGTAGTAAAGATTTTCATAATTCCTTCTCTTGCGACAGCGTTTATTGCCAGTCTCTTGTTGCCCTTCAGTTTTTTCTACATTTTGCCAATTACTGCGTCGATTTTCTCGATCGGGCTCTTGATGAAGGGCTAGCTTCGGAACAAAACTCTCCCAATTTATTATCTGATCATCGCTCTTTTATTCTGGTCCCATTATCCCTCGCCTGCAAACACCTGTGGGGCAATTCCAATAATTAGCGCAACTTTTTTGTACCTCCCGGAAACTCGAAAATCATCCAAACGCGCTGTCGTTTATGGGCTTACAATGCGCTATTCGCGCAGGCGCCTATCTTGCGAATTGGTCCTATACGGGCATGTGAAACACATCAAAGCTCTTCGCCAATGACTGCGTAGTGGCGGAGATTGGTTATGACTCATCCAGGAAAACAGAGTTCCATGTGTTTCGCATCGAACCAATTCGTGAGGGTAGAATGAGTAGAAAGAACTCGAAAAAAACGCCGTCGAGCGCAGTCAAAAAGGGCCGCGTGCGCCGCAAACCTGCGGAGGTGGACATAGCCAAGACGGCCGCATTAACTATCGATGCCGAGCTTTTGGATTTGTGCGTCAGTTGCGGAGCGAAATTGATTTTCGAATCGCGGGCGCGGCTTTGTCCCAAATGCAATACTCCTGAAACAAAATCGTATCTGGTAACACTTGGGAAAGCGCTTAGCGAAATAGACCAGGATGATTCAATTATAATAGAGTGTCCCGGCGCGTCTATCTGCGACACCGAAACGGGCATGGTCAACGAGGGAGCCGAATTTATAGACAAAGCAGACGGCTCATATGAAGTAAAAATTGTATCCAGGCCGGTTTATCCGCCGGGACACACACGCCGAAAACTTATTTCACCTGATACATTCGGCAGAGTTCGCCGCTGTCAGGCCTGCCAGGATTATACGGTGCGACAGATGCGTAGAGAAGGTCCTGATTTCTGCGCTCCGAGCTCAAAATTCCCCGATCGCACTAAACTCAGAACCGTCACAGACGTTTCTCATTCACAATTCTAAGCGCTTTCCAGCAAAATTTTCAGCGATTGTATCTCGATGTTGGCGCCAAAATTTGCGTCAAAATTAGTGCCATGAGCGTATTTCTGACCTTTTTAAGCCAATATCAAGCTATTATTTGAGTGTCAGAAAAGCGCCCTTCTGGCAGGCTAAGTTCTCGCCATAACACATTGAATAACAATAGCTTGAAATACCTTTTTTCGCTTGCAAATTGACTCATAAATGCGTACAATGATGGTAGCGTAAAGCGAAAATTAATCGCTTGGCGCTAGAGGTCTAGCATGGACAAATTGCGCCAATTGTCGGCCTCGTTACACCAGCAATACAATGAACTCTTTGTCAACACAGGACCTGTCGCGGAAGAGCCGCGTAACTCAACTCGGAAGTCTTATCTCTAGTATGATGTCACGCCGAGGAATGGGCAAAACGTATAATGGCTGGAGAGTGGTGAGCCAGTGGGAAGAAATTGTTGGAAAGGACTTAGCTCGAATGGCTCCTGCAGTGAAATTTATGGAAGGAACGGTGTTTGTTAAGACTTCCGATCCATCGAATCGTAACTACCTGTCCATGGAGGCAGAGTTGATTCTTAAGAAAATACATGAATTCCCAGGAGGTGACGCGGTTAAGGAAATCCGTTTCACCCGTTTTGGGTAATTGATTTTGAAAAAGTGTTCATTCACCATCATCGAATCCGGACATAATCGAAATAGGACAACACTAAAATATGGAAAACGAAACTTTGGTATCACCTACCCAACAGTCAAAGAAATCAATCGAGGATTCCGAGAAGCCCGTTGAAAGCGCGGATATGACGTCCGATGGTCAGCTCGGGCATCATTACGACGCCACAACTATTAAAGTTCTCAAAGGTCTTGAAGCTGTCAGGCAGAGACCGGCTATGTACATCGGCGATGTAAGCCAGCGCGGTTTACATCACTTGGTATATGAAGTTGTCGATAACTCTGTCGATGAGGCGGTCGGTGGATTTTGCGACAGCATAATAGTTGAGATCGGCGCTGATAATTCGATCTCCGTTATCGACAACGGCCGTGGAATTCCGGTCGATAAACATCAGGAAGCCGGAGTGTCGGCGCTGGAAGTAGTTATGACAACTCTTCACGCTGGTGGAAAGTTTGATCATAGTAGTTATAAAATATCCGGCGGGTTGCACGGTGTCGGGGTGTCGGTTGTAAACGCTCTTTCAGCAAAATGCATAGTTGAAGTTTATCGAGACGGAACAGTTTATTCGCAGGAATACGCCAAAGGTAAGCCGGTCACTAAACTAACATCTTCAGGCAAGAGCGAGCGAAGCGGCACAAAAGTATGGTTCCTGCCGGACGACGAAATATTTACTACAACGAATTTCAAGTTTGACGTCCTCGCCGCCCGATTAAGGGAACTGGCTTTCCTGAACGCCGACTTGAAAATTGAGCTTATCGACTTGCGCGAAGAAGACAAGTCAGAAGAGTTTTGCTACGAAGGCGGACTTTCGGCTTTTGTGACATACCTAAACGACGGCAAAGGACAGATTCACAAGAAGCCTGTTTTCTTTTCCAAAGAAAAGGAAAAGACTCATGTTGAAGTAGCCTTCCAATATAACGACGGTTACAACGAATCGATATTTTCATATGTGAATAATATACACACACCCGAAGGTGGAACACATCTGACTGGTTTCAGAACAGCCCTTACTCGCCAAATAAATAGTTTTGCCTCGAAGGCGGGATTTATCAAGAGCGGTGATCCTGCTTTGACCGGAGAAGATACCCGAGAAGGATTGGCTTGTATCGTGTCGGTAAAAATTCTCGAGCCGCAGTTTGAAGGACAGACAAAATCGAAGCTTGGCAATAGCGAAGTTCGCGGAATTGTAGAATCAATCACAAATGAAGCTCTACAGGCTTTCTTCGAGGAGAATCCAGCCGAGTCAAAGAAAATCACCGAAAAGATCTCGTCTGCCGCTCGCGCAAGAGTAGCCGCGCGTAAAGCGCGCGATCTCGCTAGACGAAAAACCGCTCTGGATAGCGCAGCCCTTCCAGGCAAATTGGCCGACTGCGCATCCCGCGATCCCGAAGATTCGGAGCTTTTTATAGTAGAGGGTGATTCCGCTGGCGGTTCCAGTAAAATGGGACGAGATCGGCGAACTCAAGCCATCTTACCTTTAAAAGGTAAGATTCTTAACGTTGAAAAGGCGAGAATAGATAAGATGCTGGTTAATCAGGAAATAAAGTCCCTGGTAGTGGCATTAGGAA
>JACZUZ010000309.1 GCA_022572905.1 Candidatus Zixiibacteriota bacterium
GGTCGCGGTGAGCTGGCTGAGCTACGGGCTTCCGACCTGCGGTTCACCCCCGACGAGGCGGCTGCTTTTCTCAACGAAGTGATGGGTTTGGATCTGTCGCATGGCGGGCACCTAACCCACGGACATCCGGTCAACTTTTCCGGGAAACTTTTTGAGTTTGTAAGTTATGCTGTTGAGCGCGAAACTGAGACAATTGATTATGATCGCCTAATCGCTATCGCACAGGAGACCAAGCCAAAATTGATCGTGGCCGGAGCCTCAGCCTATCCGCGTCAGCTAAACTTCGAAAAATTTCGCGAGGCCGCGGATTCGTGCGGCGCGCGATTGATGGTGGACATCGCCCATATCGCCGGTTTGGTAGCAACAGGGCTGCATCCATCGCCTATACCGCTTGCGGATTATGTGACCACGACAACGCACAAAACTTTGCGCGGACCGCGCGGCGGAATGATTATGTGCAAGAAGGAATACGCCAAAGAGATAGACAAAATTGTAATGCCTGGCATTCAGGGCGGTCCGCTGATGCACATTATTGCAGCCAAAGCTGTGGCTTTCAAAGAGGCGCTTCAGGATGACTTCAAAGTTTATCAGGGCGCGATTCTCAGTAACGCGAAAGCGTTGGCTGTAACCCTGGCCGAACATGGTCAGAAAATTGTATCCGGCGGCACAGACACACATTTGATTCTTGTTTCTTTTATTGAAAGAGAGCTTACCGGCAAAGTAGTGGAGAAGTCTCTGGATAAAGCTGGAATTACTGTGAACAAGAACACAGTGCCGTTTGATCCGCAAAAGCCGTTTGTAACTTCAGGAATCAGGATGGGTACTCCGGCGATTACCACGCGGGGAATGGCCGAGTCTGAGATGAAAAGTATCGCATCTTATATCAGCAAAGTTATAGACAATCTCGAAAACGAAGCCGCAATCGCCGAAGTGAGGCGCGATGTATCGTCACTCTGCGATCGCTTTCCACTCTACAAAGACGCTCCCAATTCTGTCACAGCTAGAGGCTAATTCAGGAAATGAGCGACGGCGTATCAATGCGCATCGTGTCGCACAACTCACTATCCGTTTCTGCGGAGATGAATCAGGAATTGTCTGCCAAGAACAACTCTTACATCACGGCGTACGCTGTTTTCCTGGGTTTTGCGCTGGCCTATTTCTGGTATTATCTGCCGCAGGATTTTTCTTATACCGATGAAGGATACTTGCTGGGTCTTGGTCACCGAATGGCGCTCGGGCAATTGATCTATGTTGATTTCAATTTCTTAAGACCTCCTTTGAGCCCGATTATCCAGGCGGTATTCATAAAGACATTCGGCAGCGGATATACTGTCTTGTGGAGCAAGATTTACTGGGCGATTCAGGCCACAGCGACTGTCATCATTGCGTCTTACATCTATCGAGAATGGATGTCTCGACCACTCTTCACGATAACTTTAATAGCAACGCTCTTATATTCAACTTTACTTTTCGCTTTTCCGTGGTACACGTACGACGGAATGTTTTTCGCGTCTCTTTTCGTATTGTCGGTTTTTCGCACCCGATTCCTCCTGGCGGGAGTATTCGCAGGGCTGGCGTTTCTGTGCAAGCAGGGCTTTCTGGCGCTCCTTCCACTGACTTTTGGTTTCCTGTTCGTTCTTACTTTGTTTGAGACCGGTAATTGGAAATTACAGACGAGAAATCTCCTGCGCGCTACACTCGGGTGGGGGATACCTGTGGCGATATGTTCTATCGCTTTTCTCATGTACGGTGCGTTTGATGAAATGATCACGAATATCTTTATACTTCCGCAAAGAGTAAATCTGACAAGCCTGAATTTTATTCTCTTTCAGGACCTCCCGATAGTTGTTACGAATTTTGCCGTTCCGGCTCTGATAGTTTTGGGGCTTTACCTTTTGAGATCATTTGTGGTAATAAGGCTAGTACTAATCCTGGCTCTGGCCATATCGCTAAGCGATACGATGCTGAATAGCAAGAACGATCTACCCCAGTTCATGATCACAACTATTTACTTGGTTTCGTTCTTATCTCTTTTTGAGAATCTCAGAAAAATAAGGCAAAAAAAATGTGACCAGCTTACTCTGAGAA
Source organism: Candidatus Zixiibacteriota bacterium (assembly GCA_022572905.1). Taxonomy (GTDB): domain Bacteria; phylum Zixibacteria; class MSB-5A5; order GN15; family JACZUZ01; genus JACZUZ01. The sequence continues at coordinate 2,089 of JACZUZ010000309.1, forward strand.
ATCATACTCTTGCTCTGGCCCTGGGTATTACGCTTTTGTATGTAGCTTCTATTAATTACTGCGGAGTTGTTTTTTCCTATGTTGGCGGCGTCGTTGCATTGCCTATGCTTTTTGTTGTGTTGAGTAACTCAATTGGCCCAATCGCTAATGAGTTTCGAAGCGCGGAGAGGACAATGTTGGAAACATTTCTGAAAAAGGGACTTATTCCATATCTCGTGGCGCTCGGTGTTTTGACACTTTGTTTTCTTGCTCATCATAAGTTTCCCTATTCACGGGGACCACGATCTGCGTTGAGCTCCGAATTCGCAACTCCAAAACTTGCTGGGATCAGAGGGCGCAGTTCGATTGTAGTTACCATTGATAGTCTGGTGAACTATATATTAGTGAATACTTCAGATCGAGATTCCATCTTTACGTTTCCAGCTTTGACTTCACTATGTTACCTTACGGATCGTCCTGCCTGGGGACGGACGCACTGGAGCTATTATCGGGAGTATGATACAATAATGGCTAAGCATACAGTTTCCAGACTGCTGAGCGCACCGCCATCTCTGGTTATTCTGGAGAATCCCGATAGTTCCTCACTGGTTTGGGAAGCCGTGCGCAAGAACAAAGTTATCGAAGCCGTGGTTGAGAATTTCAAGCTGGTAGATAGCGTCGTTGGCTTCATGTGTTATAGACCAGCTAAACGCGAGGCTGAAAACAGGGAAAACATTGCGGGGGATACGAACTAATGGGATTCATGCACACCATATACACTGTGCTAATCACAGCGCCAGTGAATGAGTCTGGCAAGATAGCGCGCATCCTCGTCGAAGAGCGATTAGCCGCATGTGTCAATATCGTCCCTGAAATTCGTTCAATTTATCGCTGGCAGGGAAAGATAGAGGAGGAATCGGAATCACTCCTGATTGTTAAAACCACCGCTGAGAGGATGGATGAACTAAAATCCAGGGTTCTTGAGATACACCCATACAACGTTCCGGAAATAATAGCTCTTCCCGTTGCCGACGGACTTGAGAAGTATCTAAATTGGGTTAGGGATGAAACTTCTACTGAAGATAAGCAAACAGAGTAAGAGTCACAGGTGGGCATAGGTTTTTCATAAATGAATTCAAACAAAACAGATATGACAGATAATAAGCAAACGCTATCAGACACCGCAAAGGACGTAAAGCCAGGACAGAAAGGCTCGATGTCACTCTGGGATCATCTGGAGGAGCTTCGCAAACGTATTATCTTGTCGCTGTTGGCTGTCGCTCTGACCGGCGGCGTCGCGCTTTATTTTGGTGATCAGGTATTTCATTTCTTCATTCGACCTCTGGGTGATGTAAAACTGCATGTCACCACCATCACCGCGTCATTTTATTCATATGTAATCGTTTCGGCGCTGGCGGGATTTTT
>JACZUZ010000310.1 GCA_022572905.1 Candidatus Zixiibacteriota bacterium
GGAAACGATACCATCGACGGTGTTGCTTAGACCGCCGCCGATAGTTGAACGAAGCCCGCTGGCTACATTTAAAATACCACCAGCAACGCTTGATCCTGAACCGGACGCTGTGTCGTATCGCCCGCCGCCTATTGAGGAATAGTCGCCACTGGCGCTATTGTTCGCCCCGCCGCCAACTGTGGCGTAGTCGCCGCTCGCGGCATTATCGTTGCCGCCGCCTACCGTGGCCACTGTGCCACTAGTAATATTACTAAAGCCGCCACTAACCGTGGCGCTAATTCCGCTCGCTGTGTTTAAGAAGCCTCCGCCGACCGTGGCGTAGGATGAGTCAGCAATGTTGCGCCTTCCTCCGCCGATAGCGGAATAGGCGCCTGAAGCGGAATTGGAATCTGCTTGCGTTCCGCCACCACCACCTGCTACTACAGAGTAAATTCCGCGAGCAACGTTGTTCTCACCGGCGACAAAGGCGCTTGTTCCTGTATTTGTGTGTCCTGATCCGATGGTCGCCTTACCACTAACAACAAGATTGCCAACTACATCAAGTTTCTCAGCCGGGGAGGATGTGCCGATACCCACTGAATCGCTCGCCGTTTCAAGTCGGACGACCGTTCCCTCATCAACCCAGCCCGACGCGCCTCCGGCGTCGTCTGTGGCAGGACCCCATGCCGAACCATTCCATTTAAGAACCTGCCCGCTTGTCGCTCCAGCCTGACCAATGTCCGCCATATCAACAGCGCCATCGGTAATCGCGTCCGTCGAATCGGCGAATGCGGCTGTTGCGCTGACAGTCGCTGAATCAGCGTGAACTGCGGTTTCACTGAGAAAGGAGCGAAACGCGTATGGCATCGTCACCAAACGAGAACGAGGAGCAACCTCGGGGTCAGCCTCCACTTTGATACCCAAAAAGCGAGTAGTGTCATTGAATACAGTATCTACGAGTGTAGTGACCGAGCCGAGCAAAACGCTAAAATTACCGACATCAACTACAACCCCAACCTGGGTCTCTGCCCAGATAATGCTCCCGCCCGTCAAATTATCGTAGATCGTAAATGTAATATCAAAAGTTCCATTGGCAGGATTCTTGGGTGGAACGGTTTCTCTCAGGAAACCTTGAAAGTTAATTAAGTGTGGGACGGTGGCAAGAACAGAGCTTGCCATCGCTCCAATTACAACAAGTGTGAGCAATAATATTCGACGCATGATACACTCCCTTGAATGGGGTTATGAGATTATTTGTCTTCTAATTGGCAGAAGATGTATCTAAAACAATATGTGGACTATTTTGGTCCAGTCAAGCGGAAAGTTATTGTCGGAGATAGGGTTTGAGGAGGCAGACGACCGACAAATCAGGCCGCAATCAACCGTAATTTACGTAAGAACGCTGAATCGGCGGACAATTTATCCACACAAAAAGTTCGATAATCGTCCACGTAGGGGAGCTTTTGTAACTCTCTACAATTCGAAGAGATTGATTCCAATTTTCAATCACGGGTATCTCCTCGACTAAACTTCACGATTCAGATCAATATGATCGAAGAGACTTCCGCAGAACTCTCAGTGTGTTCTCACCCATTATCAGCGCGATCTCTTCGGGTGTGAATCCTGCTTCCAATAGCGAGTTTGTAATCAAAGACATTCCTGTTACATCAAAAGGTAACTTGTCACCGTCGAAATCTGAACCGAGCGCAACATGTTCGATTCCGACTAATTCCGTGACAAGCGCTCGACTCAACAGATTGCCGCATTCGCCGCTCAAAAATAATAGTGAAATCGTACACACAGGACATGTGCGACAGAATCCAGGCTGTAAAAGCTCTTTTTTTTGGTTAAGCAATATTTTGCAAGACTAGGCCGGGTAACAGAACGGATTAAGAATATCCTCAAACTCCATATTTTTTGTTGCGACAAGGCCAAATTTGACAAAAATTGACTAACTTTCATCTATCATAACAATCCGATTATATGCTTCGCCCCCGAACAAACTCTTGACACATATCAATATATGAATATATTGAGTAATGGATTCAACCCTTCCCAGGGTGTGTGCTACGGATGGCGCTTTATTAACTGAAGGCCTTGGCTTAGGTTTTCAGACATGATTTCATTCGGGATTTATGTACTTTCCGGCATAATACGTGCTGTTCAGTGTAAGATTAAAAGAATATGATTTAAGAATATCTCGCATCCGTTAACTACATTAATTATATATATCGCCTATGTACGTGTGACATTCTCAACAATAATCCTTTGAAACTAAGGGGCATGAAACGATGAAACCTGGTTGTAGCAAACTATCCCACAAATCCGTATCGCTCACACTCTGTCTGAGCGCATTCTTGATTCTCTTTTCCACAACTCAAATATCGGCCCAGACCCCGGTACCCGGTATCGGATCGGGCTTTGAAATTGACGGCAACCTGTTTTCCCAGGGCAAAGACGACTGGGTTATGGGCGCCTCCGGGAATGGAGTTTTGGATTCAGCCGGGAATCCCATTGACGCGGTCGCCACTATCCATGTCATTGATCTCACTGGCAACGCCGATCTGGATGTTTTCGCACAAAGCGACAAGGTCTTTCATGATCCGAACACATACAATTGGAAAGCCGGATCAGTTCCTCAAAAGGATGACATCAACAACGGCCTTTTCCATGTCCGAACGGATTCTGTTACTGGTGATCTCTGGGTGACCATGAGCGGCGACCGCAGGGCGGTCAATGGCGACAGCTACATCGATTTCGAGCTCCTTCAGAGCGCTCTTTTTATGAACTCTGACGGCACGTTTACGTCACTAGGGCCAGACGGAGGCCGCACACTCGGCGATCTGTTGCTCACAATTGAATTTATCAGAGGTGGTGGCCAGCCGCAATTCTTTGTCCAGAGCTGGCAAGTGGATCCATCCACATCATCCGGCTTCAACTATATAGATATTTCTCCCCCGCCCGGGCTCGCCTTTATATCTGCGAACCTCGACTCCACAGTTACAGTTCCGTACGAAGCTTTTGGAGACACAACCTATCAGATTAACGCATTCGCGGAAGCGGCGATCAATATAAGTGCGGCAGTGCCCAACTTCGACACCTGCTTCGGAGCGACAACACTTTTCATCCGAACCAAGTCCTCCCAGTCTTCATCCGCACAGTTAAAAGACCTGATCGCCCCGATACAATTGCGGGTCTGCCTCGACAATGCGCCACCGGTATTGGTGGGATGCCCGGCCGACACAACACTCGAATGCACCGACTCGATTCCCCCACCCGCAAATGTCACCGCGATCGATGCCTGCGACACGCTGCCGATTGTAACTTTCACCCAGGATTCCATCCCCAACGGATGTCCGGTTTCATACACCCTCATTCGGAAATGGTTTGCAGAAGATGAATGCGGCAACATTGACAGTTGCATGCAAACGATCGTCATCGAAGATAACACACCACCCGTTCTTTCCTGCCCTGCTAACGTTAATGTGCAATGCGCATCCTCAAGCGACAC
>JACZUZ010000311.1 GCA_022572905.1 Candidatus Zixiibacteriota bacterium
AAAGTCCGGTAAACAGATTCGGCGATTTATCGCTATCGGTATTAGACTCTCTTTCAGCAGAATAATTAGCCCCGCCGTGCCAGGTCCAGGCGTATCCGATTATGGGTATGGCTTTGGAGAATACGCCGTAGAATCCATGCGCTTTGAAAGTGTATCGGTCGAATTCGTCAATAAAATCGCCCTTACCCTGGGAGGAAAATCCGATTGCTAAGGCCGGAAGAGACGAGGTTTCGTCGGTCAGGCGCCATTTAATTTCGAACTCAACGCCGGGATTGTAATTCGGCGTCTCTGCCGCAAAAACAGACTCGGCGCCATATGAAAAACCGACTGTCAAAAAATCAGAAAGCCCGATATTTGTTCCGGCCAGAAGTCCACCATTGGAATAAACTGTAAAACTCAGATCATATGCGCCGCGAGGCAGAGAATAGGCGGTGGGGAAATCGACCATCTGGCGATTGCCTACTTCTACGGCGACGGGCGTGGGGTCTTCATAGTCAATTGTCTGGGATTGAACCGGTTGTGCGCTCGAAAACGCTATTAGGGCTACTATTGCGTGACCCGCAATAACTTTGCTGGAGCCTGCTCCAGTATTATCCTCATGAAAACATAGACACTTCATACCGCCCCAAGTTTGTCGACGGATGGGTGTTGGGTCAACAAAAAACAGACCCGCCCGCCCCTATCAGGCTTGTTGAAAAAGTCCCTATTACTGGTAGGTCGGTGTTCCGAACTGGCGCCAAGCTAGTGAGAAACCCGACAATTCCTCTATTTACAGCATTTGTCGGGTTTCTTCTCCCCTGTAAAAACAGGGACTGCGGAACCCGACCTACGGGGCTTATCAAAAAGCCCCCATGAATTGCGCTTCAAGAAAAGAACATCAGAGAAAGAACTGCCTTAGAGACTTTGGCCAGAGAGACAGATTGAGTTCGTCAGTCAGTTCGGTCGATTCGAATTTCACTGATCCGTTATTATCTGGCAGCCTCAGTTCACTTAGCGAAAAAGCGAGATTGAGCGAATTGGCGCCGATTATTTCATCGGCGGACTTCAAATCAGAAAGATAGATAGTCTTTTCTGTAACTTGCCAACACTCAGCCGACATTGACAGGCGTTTGCGGATTTTTTCGAGCGCTATGCTCGGTAAGATCATCCCCCGGGGAGCGATTAAAACTTTTCGCCCCCGGCGCACCAGAAGACTCGAGTTAGTGAATTCGGTGATTCCACTTTCGGTGTAGCTTAGCAGAGTCGCTGTTCGCGAATTCCGCTTTTGATTCACTCTGGGGACGGCGGTTCGAGAGAGCCAGGAAAGCGTTTTGTGTCGATCGAGCCAGGATGGCCCGGTCCCTGCTTGAGCGATATTTGCGATTACCGGAATCCCGGAATCCAGATAGGAACGGGGAAGTTCGCGCACAATCATCACCAGGCGTCCGGGCTTGAATTTTCCTCCGGCGTCTTTTCGCGGCGCTGACCACATGGCCCCTTCACCGACGGTCTGAAAAACTCTAACACGATTTAGCGGGGACGGATGCGCGCAGACAATGTCACGCAGAAACGCTTTTATCTCCTTATCGGAAAAAAGACGGTCAATACCGATAGCCTTACGTGCGCGGGCCATTCTACTCAGATGTTCATTCACCCAGATCGGTTTATTTTCTACCGCAAGAATAGTCTCAAAAACGCCGTAACCGAAAAGCAATCCACCGTCAAGTACGGAAATAGTAGCGTGCTGATCGTCTACAATCTCCCCGTCAATTGAAATCAATATATTGTTGTTACGCATCTTCTCTAGTCTCGCTTTTCCCATGTCTATTTCTGGCAAACATTCAGCTCAGGATCAATCGCTCTAATCAAATTGCGCGCTTTAAGACAGGCCTCATCATACTCCGCCAGAGGGTCGCTGTCGGCGACTATTCCCCCGCCAGCATAGGCGCGATAAATTCCATTCGACGCAACCAGAGTGCGAATGGCGATATTGAGTTCGAATCGAGTTCCATCGATATAGCCGATACTGCCAGTGTAAATGCCACGCGGAACGCTTTCAATTTCACTCAAGGCCCGGATTGCTCTGCACTTGGGAGCGCCGGTGATCGATCCTCCGGGGAATACGGCTTTGATAATTTGCGATGGGGTGACAGCGCTGTTTAGCTTTCCCGTAATTGATCCCGCCAGATGAATCACAGATGAATACGATTCGGGTGACCATATTGATTGAGTCACCACCGAACCGGTCTGACAAATTTTACCGAGGTCGTTCCGCAGGAGATCAACGATCATCAGAAGTTCGGCTTTGTCTTTTTCACTCGCCAGAAGCGCTTTGAGATTCCTATCCCGTTCCCACGCGTTCGCTCCCGCCGAAATAGTGCCTTTGATGGGGTTTGCGCTAATTCTCGAGCCGTCCGTTTCAAAAAGTCTTTCAGGAGATGACGAAATAATTTGCGTCTCGCCGAGATTGACAAATGCAGCGTATTGCGAAGGGTTCAATTTTTTCAATTCACAATATACTTCCCAGGGCGATTTTGGCGATTTGATATCCCAGCAGTCGGTTAGATTGGCCTGATAAATTTCTCCCTCCCGGATGAGACTTTTGATTGCTCTGACTCGACTCTCGTATCTGTCTCGACAGGGAGCGCGCATCATTTTTGCTTTTCCATGAGTTATGAAAAGCTGATCTTCTTCGATTCCGGGATGACTCGCCAGTCCACCCTCAGTGCGCGATACGGAATCATAAGCCAGAACCACGATTCTGGGTGTGGTGGAGCCGTCACGTGGACCGGACGGAAGCTGTTCCAGGACAAGTTCTTGGCCGAATTCATATGAAAGGAGTACCACATAGAACTTTGATCGATCTGAGACAAAATCGTCGAAAATCTCTCCCCAGCGTCTGGGCAAGAGCTCATTCGAGGAGAACGTCAGTTCGGATATAGGTTCCCTTGCTATGAATGTGCGTTTTCCTCGTCCGTACGCGCTGAGAGTCGATTCGAGAAGCGAAAATCCCGAAGCTTCGGCCATCTTTTCCAGAGACTCGATTCCTGGGAATTCGTCCATTCGCGCCGAAATCGGAGCCTCAGATTCAAGCCGGAATGAGTCGATTGTAATCACAGAAGCTATGAATATATGCGCTCGGGATTCATGTCAATCCGGTCCATATCGGCTTTTCCCTCAACTCGTTGGCATTCAATGAATTATTTTCCAAGAAACTCGAACTTTTCTGGAACCATGAGCCGCTGGGGATGTATATTTAGCGGGAACCTTAAAATCCCTAAGGAGATAAGCGACTGGGAGATAGTTAAAAGTAAGGAATTGTTCTGACAGAATCGAGGACAGGAGCCCGAGAAGGACAGTTTGCTTGAAACGTTCAAGGAAACATTTCTTGAGAAGACATTGACGTCACGGAACTTCTGCGGAATGGTAGCGTGAAACGAACAATTCGAGATGAGCGCTCTTCACTAATCAGAAGTTTGAACAGGAACTCTCGTCTCGCCCAGCCGGAGG
>JACZUZ010000312.1 GCA_022572905.1 Candidatus Zixiibacteriota bacterium
ACGAGTTACAAACATATGTCTTATTTCAACTCTGTGTCAACCCCATCGAGAAATATCATTCTCGCCGAGTGCCCCGCCCTCTTTTGTTCAAACTTTTCATAATTGTCATTCTGAGCGTAGCGAAGAATCTTGCAGAGAACTAGCAGTAACATTAGTTCTTGAGTTTAGCGTTCGATCCGATCAGATCCCTCGGCTCCGCTCGGGATGACAATACCGAATCGCCGCCCTTCTCTTCGCATAATTCAGTAGAATAATTTGCAAATTCCCAAAAATCCCCCTCTCCCGAAACATTCCCTTGCCTTCTCCCGTTATATCTATTATATACCGGATATGAATAGTTCATATATGGTACTATTATGATTAAGTCCCAGACCCCAAAGCCGCTCGCCGTCGTCTCGCCCATTCACAAAGCCGGGAGGCAGATGTCGCTTTACTTGAGTAAGTCACTGTTTGATATGGACGTAGCTCCCGGGCACGGGCATTTGCTGACCTATGTCTCGATCTATGGTCCCTGCCCTGTTGGCGAGCTGGTGCGGGTATTCGGATACAAGAAAACCTCAATGACAAATGTCCTCAATCTGCTTTCGGACAAAGGTTATATTGTTCGCCTCCTCAATCCTTCTGACAGCCGCTCTCTTTTGATAAGAACTACTCCGAAGGGAACCCGGCTCGCAAAGAGCGCCAGAAAAGTTGTCGAGAATTTTGATTCGCAGGTGACCGGGAAAGTTACTCGGGCCGATTTGCGCGGGTTCAAGAAAGTGATGGACGCGCTCTCTCAAGTCACTGGTGTGACGATTCGAGAAACGCAAAAACAATCTAAGAAAACAAAATAGTAGACTTAACTTTTTATTGAAAGGATCAACATGAACTCGCAGGATTTGAAGCGACTATTTTCGAATAGCCACAGCGCTCTCAATGCTGTCGCGAAAGATATGTCTAATAGTGACAGCCTTGCATCCCCTGACGGCGGCGGAAATTGCGCCAGTTGGATTTTGGGGCATCTTGTCAATACCAGAAACAAGCAAATTGGACTTTTGGGAAAGGATCCGCTCTACCCTGTGGAAAAATTCGCCCGCTACGAACAAGGAACCGATCCCTTGAGCGACAGTGATTCGGGATTGCCTTTTGATGAACTACTTACCGCATTTGACAAGCTTCACGACGCCTGGAATGCGGCGTTTGATGAAATGAGCGACGACCAACTCTCTGCCAAAGCGCCTTTTAGTCCGTTTGGCCATTCCGATGAAACTATTGGGTCCCTACTCGGAACTTTGTCATTCCACGAAAGCTACCACGTTGGACAAATAGGAATGTTGCGCAAAATTTGCGGCATGCCCAGCGCGGTGGGTTGAGCTGTCCTAACTTCATGCGCGGCAGATGTCCTCATCTGGTCGTTACCACACCTGGAATCCGGACAAATGTCCGGGCAGCAAGAATAAAGAACGACGATCAATCAGCTCGCAAATCACCGGTGTGACAATTCGCGAAACACAAAAAGAAACATTGAAAAGAAAAAAGAAAATAAAATAGTAACTTTTAATTTTTTTACCGAAAGGATTAACATGAACTCGCAGGACTTAAAATATCAGTTTTCACTATGTCACAGCGTTCTCAAGCGAGCTACAGATGGACTCACGAATGGTAAAGAGTTCGTCTCTCCGAAAGAAGGTGGAAACTGCGCCAGTTGGATATTGGGGCATCTAGTCCACTACAGAAACAAACGCTTCTATCTTCTGGAAATAGACCCGCTATATCCAGCGGAGAAGTACGTTCGGTACAAAAAAGGGACATCTCCCTTGAGCGAAAGCGATTCAGGATTGCCATTCGCTGAACTGATTACCGCGTTTGACAAAATCCACGAAGCATGGATGACGGCGCTGGACGAAATGACAGAAGACAAACTCTCCGCAAAGACACCTGATAGTACACAAAGCAATCCGGACGAAACTGTCGGTTCGCTACTTTCTAAGATGGTGTTCCAAGAAGCCTATCACATTGGACAGATAGGTTTATTGCGCAAAGTATGCGGTTTGCCCGGCGCGGTGGGCTGAGACCGAAATAAGTCTAACTCGCCAGGATTTCTTCGATCTTCGCGCGCATGTCGGAAACCTGCGGTAATATCCAGGACTCGCTCGGGCCGTATGATACCGGCAGGTCAAGGGCCGCAAGGCGTTCCGGTGGCTTTTCGAGATCATAGAAACATTTTTCGCTAACTTCCGCCACAACCTCCGCGCCAAAACCCATCGTGCGCGCATCGCCGTGTACGACAAGCAACGAACCTGTCTTCTTAACAGAATCAAACACACAGCGCGTGTCCCAAGGGATTATTGTACGCAAGTCGATAAAATCAATATCGCCCGTGAACTCTTTTGCAAGAAGCTTGCGGAGCATGGCCGCATTCACGCCCCAGCTGACTAATGTTAGCTTGTCGCCTTCGAAATCTTTACGCGCGACGCCAAAAGGAACCGTGTAATCAGCGCCGGGATATTTTTCAGCCAGCGCTGGATCATTGTAGAGTATTTTCTCTTCCAGAAACAAAACCGGGTCCTCGGAATGTCTGAGCGCGGTTTTCATTAGTCCGACCGCGTCGCTGACAGTCGAGGGAATAGCAATAAACATCCCCGGAAAATGCGCGAATGTTCCTTCAATCGACTGCGAATGATTGAGCGCGCCCGAACCACCCAGGTATCCACCGCTGGTCGTGCGGATCACTACCGGAGCTTTGAATTGTCCATTCGAGCGCCATCGGAGAGTGGAAAGATTCGTACGAATAGCCTCCATGGCCGTCCAGATATAATCGCAGAACTGCACTTCGGCGATTGGCCTCAAGCCCCGAAGCGCAAGTCCAATCGCCGATCCGACAATGAGTGATTCAGCCAGAGGAGTATTGAAACATCGATGCGCACCGAAGCGCTTTTGCAGATCAACGGTGATTCCAAACACCCCACCCTTGCCATAGACTTTATCATCACCGGGAATATCAATCAGATGTCTGGCGCGGTCCTGCTGAGACCAGTTCCAGGGATCAATTTCTGTAGCTTCCGCACCCAGCAAGTTCTCCGGGCGCCCGCAATCGGCGACATCCTGTCCGAATGTCAAAATCCTCGGATCACGCGCGAATTCCTCGTGCATGCACAAGTTCAGCGCTTGCTTGAGCGTTTTGGGTTTGTCGTCGGGATAGGCTGAATCGGGGTGCACTGAAAGCGCGGAATTTGTTGCGGCGCCTTCGTCATCAAATAGATTCCTGAATAAACTTTCTTTCTTTGGCTTGGGCGCCACCTCGACTTTTGCGCGAGCGTCGGATATTTCTTCTTCAACCCTCTTTTCAAGATTTAGAATATCAGCCTCGGATATGTCCAGATCGCTAATTAAGTATTTGCGCATCGCGTCCAGTGGATCACGGTCGCGCTCAGCATTGCGCTCGGAAAGCGGTCGATAGCTTTTGCCGTCGTCAGATTCGCTATGCCCCAACGGGCGAGTGACCTTA
>JACZUZ010000313.1 GCA_022572905.1 Candidatus Zixiibacteriota bacterium
TGGTGACGCGCTCGTATTTCTCGATCCGGGAAAACCGATGGGATTTTTTGATTTGGATACGCTTATTTCGGACGCATTCGTTTTTGGAGGCGCTACCGTCGATCGTATGGGTAATCTAGGCATTTCTTCAGGTGATATAAATAATGACGGCTACATTGACTTGCTGATAGGCGCTCCGCTAGCGCGCTATAGTTTCGGTGTCCGCACCAATTGCGGAAAAGGCTACCTCGCCTCGGGCAGGATGATATCTTTGGGTGATCGCGATGGCGACGGATTCTTTGGGTGTCTGGACAATTGTCCGACACTATTTAACTCTTCGCAAGCAGACGTAGACGGTGACAACGTAGGAGATGACTGCGACAATTGCGCTTTCACTGCGAATTCGGATCAGGCCGATCTTGACAGTGATGGCGTTGGAGATTCATGTGATAATTGTCCTAGCGTCGTAAATCCGATACAAGCCGATAGCGACTCAGACGGCCTGGGCAACGTCTGTGACAACTGTAAGCTACACTTTAATCCCGCCCAGATTGATGATGACGGTGACTCTTACGGGAATGATTGTGACCCCTGTCCATTCGATTTTTCTAACACATGTTGCACACTTCGTGGCGACCCTGACAATAGCGGCGACGTTAATATCGGTGACGCAATTTACATTGTCGAATTTGTCTTTCAGGACGGTCCCGCTCCGGTATTCCCGGGTTCCGGCGACCCGAATTGCTCAGGCGCCGTTGAAATCAGTGACGCAATCTTCCTAATTGATTACATATTCTCAAATGGCTTCCCGCCATGTTGTATGCCCTAGCGACTCCGATATGGATTAACTGTCAATCGCCACGCTGAAAATTAAATAATAGAAAAATTAGAGAGACCCTTTCGTAGCGCGACTTTCCGCTACGTTATATTGTCTCTCATTTAGCTGATGAACTGGCTGATGAAGTCTGACGGCTCTTGTCTTCCAGATTTTCGATATGCTTTTCAGCCGCCACTGCGGCGGTTGTGCCGTCGCCTACTGCGTTTGTGATTTGCCGCACAAGTTGACTGCGAACATCACCACAGGCAAAAATCCCTTTGACTGAAGTCTCCATTTTTTCGTCTGTCAGAATATAACCGGCGGAGTCTTTTTCCAGTTCTTCCCGAGTCAGATTTGAATTTGGTACAAACCCGATAAAAGGGAAGACCGCTCCAACAGCCAGATCGCGAGTTTTTTTGGTTTTCAAATTTCGGATGGTTAGCGATTCCACTCTTGTTTCGCCTTCTATCTTTTCGGCCGTAGAATCCCAGATAACTTCTATCTTGGGATTTGCAAAGGCGCGTTCCTGGATAATCTTTTGGGCTCGAAACTGATCGCGTCGATGAATAATATACACTTTCGATCCGAACTTGGTCAGGAAAGTCGCTTCTTCAACCGCCGCGTCTCCTCCACCTACCACCGCAATTATCTGTCCTTTGAAGAAGGCGCCGTCACAAATTGCGCAGTATGAAACTCCCTTGCCGTTCAGGCGATCTTCGCCTTCAATACCCAACTTAGTGGCCGTACCACCCGGAGCGAGTATCACGGCTTTAGTCTCGTATAGCTTACCGCTTTTGGTGGAAATCATTTTGTGATCTCCCTCGGACCAAATTTCACCTACTTCATCTGAGACAATTTCCAGTCCGAAGCTTTTGGCGTGGTTGGTCATTTTCTCTGCCAGCTCAGCGCCGGAGATGAGTTCAAATCCGGTGTAATCTTCCACCTCTTCGGTGTTGGCGATCTGACCGCCTGGAAGATATTTTTCGATCAGGAGCGTCTTGCGATTAGCTCTGGACGTATACAATCCGGCTGTGAGCCCCCCCGGTCCACCGCCCACAATTATTACTTCATAATCTTTTATAGTTTCAGCCATGCTTATTACCCGCTAAAAATCTATGCCTTTCTTTGCAAGAATTCCCTTTTGAAATGGGTGCTTAATTTCCTTCATTTCAGTTACCAGATCCGCCCTTTCAATCAACCGCTCGTGGGCGTCTCTACCAGTTATAACCAAATTTAGTTCCCGTGGCGCCCTGTCAAGCGCTTCTTCAACTTTTTCAATACTAATTAACCCGAGCGAAATAGCCACATTCAGCTCATCAAGAATAACCAGCTTATATTTTCCCGACTCCAGAGTATTTCGAACTAGTTCCAGCGCCTCCCGGGCCATCCGCTCGTGCTCTTCGCGCGGAAGTTTGTCATCTATTATTCCCACAAATCCTGCCCCGGCAACTTTCAGTTCAACTTCAGGCCTGAGACGTTTTAGACCTTCCAGTTCTCCGTACTTCCATGAGCCCTTAACAAACTGGATTATGCAAATCGGCCATCCATATCCTACCGCTCTGAGTGCCATTCCCAGAGCGGCCGTGGTCTTTCCCTTCCCATTACCCGTGTAGACTATCAGGAGACCTCTGCGCGATTCAGAGGCTTCCGCTCCAACCTGCGCTGACGACTCCTGAGTTTCTTGTGATTCTTTGTCGGTCATTTCAGTCATGGAGAATATTCCGATGTGTTTCGGAGTCAATTTTTGAAGCGTGAAATAATGAATCCGAGTCCTCCCACCGCCCATCTGAAGACCAATACTAGCTGATTTTTCCGGTCATGCAAGTCTGATCGGTTGAAATTTTCGTTCGTGCATTCCGAATAAGTGTCCGTCTAGTCAACATTTTTGCTTTAAGCCATTTTGATTTCGGATATTTTTGCTTTTAAGGGGAAACAGTGTATAATTTCCCCGCCTGACCCGCTGAGGGTCATGATTTTTTAGAAAACATACATTGGGAAACAAGAAAAAAGCTAGCATGGCAGGAGAAGCGGATGTCAATCAAATCAGATAAATGGATTAAACGCATGGCCACGACCCAGGCCATGATCAAACCTTTCAGCGCCAAACAAGTTAAGACGGGCGTGAGCTATGGGCTTTCATCGTACGGGTATGACATCCGCGTCGCCGATGAATTCAAGATATTCACAAACGCCAACTGCGCTATTGTAGACCCAAAGAATTTTGACGCCAGTTCTTTTATTGACGTAAAGGCCAAATCAATTCTTGTTCCGCCAAATTCGTTCGCTTTGGCGAGAACTGTCGAATACTTCAAAATACCGCGTCAGGTCCTGACTATCTGTGTTGGTAAATCAACCTACGCGCGTTGCGGTATTATTGTGAACGTAACTCCCTTTGAGCCGGAATGGGAAGGGCACGCCACTCTGGAGATATCCAACACGACTCCGCTGCCTGCTAAAATCTACGCTAACGAAGGAATTGCCCAGCTATTATTTTTTGAATCCGACGAGGAATGCGCGATTTCTTACAAGGACAAGAAAGGCAAATACCAGGGCCAGACTAGAATTACTCTCCCGCGAATGATTAAGTAATTGCAAGGCAGACAGTTTACCCGGAAAGAACTCTTCGCGAGAGAATGATACTCGAATACGAATAGTAGGCCAGCTCAAATATTACGAGCTGGTCTTTTT
>JACZUZ010000314.1 GCA_022572905.1 Candidatus Zixiibacteriota bacterium
AATAAAAAACTCCCGCGCTGTTGCTTTTCGTTGACTCGCCCCGACGCAGATTACGCCGTCGTGACATACTCTGTCGCAGTACGCTCTGAGGAGCGGTCGACCTTCCTTGTTCATTTCAGAACCGGAGCGCATTCGTAGTTCATCTTATGGCTAGCGCAACGAATTCAGAAAAAATTCTCGATGAAAAGGGAATTAGCCGCGCGATAAAGCGCATAGCGCATGAAATTATTGAACGAAACCATGGCGCCGATGATGTGGCGCTGGTCGGTATCCTAACCCGAGGCGCCGAATTGGCCGAGAGGTTGCGCGACATAATCAGGGAGCTCGAGGGTGTTGAAGTGGACTTCGGATTGATGGACATCAATCTCTACAGAGACGACGCCGCAACCCGCCTTGATCAGCCCATAATCCAGAAAACCGAAATCCTCTTCGATATGTCGGAGCGCAATATAGTTCTTGTCGATGATGTATTGTTCACCGGCAGAACGGTTCGCGCCGCTATTGATCAGTTGATTGATTTCGGGCGGCCGAAAACGATTCAACTGGCGGTTTTAATAGACAGAGGTCATCGCGAACTTCCGATTCGCGCGGACTATGTGGGCAAGAACGCGCCGACTTCGCGGTATGACGACGTTCAAGTAATGCTCAAAAACACAGATAACGCCGAAGAAGTTTGTATCAGGCGCATAAAGCGACCTGGCGCGAAGAAAGCCGCCAGGAAAAAGAACTAAGAGCTAATAGCGAGAAAATTATAGCGAACAATGGGACTTTCCTCGAGACATTTACTGGGACTTGAAGAAACGAGCGCAGAGGATATTACAACTATTCTTGACACCGCTATATCGTTTCGAGAAATCCTCGAGCGGCCGATTAAGAAAGTTCCTACCTTGCGCGGATTGACCGTTCTGAATCTTTTCTACGAGGCGTCAACCCGAACAAGAATCTCCTTTGAGCTGGCCGAGAAACGCCTCTCTGCGGATGTGGTCAATTTTTCATCCTCGACTTCATCGGTAACGAAAGGAGAAAGCCTCAAAGACACGGTGCGCACTATCGAGGCAATGAAAATAGATATGGTGGTAGTGCGGCATGGTTCCCCCGGAGCTCCTCATCTTCTAACGCGGACGTTGGAGTCGAATATCATTAACGCCGGTGACGGCGCACACGAGCACCCGACTCAGGGCCTTCTGGACATGTTTACGCTTCGCCAGAAATACGGTTCTCTGAAAGGACTGCGAGTTGTATTGGTAGGTGACACAAAACACTCTCGCGTCGCGCGTTCAAATATCTGGGGGCTAAAAACAATGGGCGCCTCGGTGGCGATATGCAGTCCGTCGACTTTGCTTCCATACGCAGCGGAACAATTCGGTGTGGATGTATATACAAACCTTGATGAAGCGCTCGACGGCGCTGACGTTGTCAATATTCTGCGTATTCAGTTGGAAAGACAGCAATCCGGAATGTTTCCCAGCCAACGCGAATATGTAAATCTGTTTGGCATAAACACAGATCGACTGAAGAGATTGAATAAGAACTACACGATTATGCATCCCGGCCCAATGAATCGCGGCGTCGAGATTACATCGGAAGTCGCCGACTCCGAAAGTTCGGTAATTCTCGAACAGGTAACCAACGGCCAGGCCGTACGCATGGCGGTATTGTATTTACTTTCCGGCAAGAAAATGGAAACGGACTCAAAAGAGTAAGATAGCTCCCAAAAGTGGCGATGACTCCAATTAGCAAAACAGTAAAAGGCGAAAAATTCGATCTGGCGCTCATCGGCGGGAGTGTGGTTGATCCCCAGCTGGGAATTATTGACAAAGCCGTAGTCTTCGTTAAGGACGGCAAGTTTCTGGCGATTGAAACAAAACCGGAAACGATCAAAAGAGCGCTGGCGGGAGCGTCCCCAAAATCTATAATTGATGTTTCGGGCCTGCTGGTTACTCCGGGTCTGATAGACATTCATGTTCATCTGCGCGAACCGGGGCGCGAAGACGAAGAAACAATTCACAGTGGCGCAAGTGCGGCCGCGGCCGGAGGGTTTACATCAATTTGCTGTATGCCCAATACGAATCCCGTGATTGATAACCAGGAGACGGTGCGATTTGTTTTAAGCGAGGCCGCCGAGGCCGTATGCCGAGTGTTTGTTGTGGGCGCTATCAGCAAAGGCTCAAAAGGAGAAGAACTTTCAGAAATCGGCGATCTGGTTAAAGCGGGAGTTGTCGCGATATCCGACGATGGAATCTTCCTGCAAAATCCGGACCTGATGCGCAGGGCGCTCGAATACGCTCGCATGTTCGATATAACCATCATGCAACATTCCGAAGACAATTTTCTGGTTCGAGGCGGAGTAATGAACGAGTCATTCGAATCAGCACGGCTCGGAATGCGAGGCCGGCCTGCGGTCGCAGAGGAAATCGCCGTCCTCCGCGATATTCAGCTAGCCGCGTTTACCGGCGGCAAAGTTCATGTGCAACACGTTTCCGCCGCAGGAAGTGTGGAAGCTATCCGGCGCGCAAAAAAAGAAGGTGTGAGGATAACCGCCGAGGCCTGTCCGCATCACTTCACATTGACCGATACGGAGATTCGCAAAGAATTCAATACCAATCTGCGCGTTAACCCTCCCTTGCGCACGGAAGCCGATGTTGAAGCTATTATAGGCGGACTCGTTGACGGAACCATTGATTGTATTGCCACGGATCACGCTCCCCACAGCGCCGAGGAGAAAGACTGCGAGTTCGATCTGGCTCCTCCCGGTATGGTCGGCCTTGAAACCGCTCTTGGGCTGGTTAAGACGCGGCTGATCGACAAAGGATATTTGAGCTGGCCGGACGCAATTCAGAAGATGACATCCAACCCGGCGCGAATTGTCAATTTACCGCTGGGTGACTTTACAATTGGCCGCGCGGCGGATATCACAGTCATTGATCCCGAAGCGAGTTGGAAAGTTGATCCGCTTGAGTTTAAGTCGCGTTCGGCAAACACTCCCTTTGATGGCTGGGAGCTTTCGGGCAAGCCAGTCATGACAATTCGCGGCGGCGAAATAACTCACTCTTCTCTGAGCGCCTCTAAAAAGAAATCCTCGGCAAATTAGCTGCAAGAATTCTCCTATTTTTTCTGAATCGTTACTGTATTACCCCAGCAGGCTTGGCTTGAGCTTGACCAGCTAATTCGCTATTTTCGCGTTGGTGAATTCCAGACGAAAAAAAATTGACGAACCCCTGATCGACCTCGCAGGCGCAAGAACTGAACTTCTCTGGAAGCGGCTGGCGTGGGTTCTAATCGGACTTACACTGGTGGTTCGGCTAATTAATTTGGGGGCCGATCCTCCTCTTGGCCTAACGACGAGCCAAGGCGTCTACACAGATCCGGGGGCCTATACGCTTTCGGCCAGAAATGATGTTCTCTACGGGGAATCAAACCCGCTTGGAGACAACCGCTTTCCACTTTTTCAGTATTCGGCCATTGCCGCT
>JACZUZ010000315.1 GCA_022572905.1 Candidatus Zixiibacteriota bacterium
GTTTGAATGTGCAATACTTTGAGTGATTACTACTTATCTCCAAGCGGGTTAATGTCAGTGTTCAAGCTAATTTTATGCTCCTTGCAGAATTTTTGCCGTTCTTGTAATGAGAAGTTGAACTTGGAAATTAAATTTTCCTCATGATCTTTGGCGAAGCCAGCAGCCGCACCAGCATATTCCGCTGTATCTCCCAGTTTAATGCGAGTAATTTCATTTGTTACCTTGGAAGCGTGTAAGTTGACCTGAATTTGATTTAGCATAGCATACATCCAATTCATTTCTTTTGCAACAGTCAAGTTATCATTTAATTTGAAGTAGTCCGACGCTACTGACTCAGCAAAATATAGACTACCGTGAGATATCCCTCCTTTCATAAATAGCTCGTAGTAAGAAATTGATCTACTGATTGCTTCACTCAACTCAAAAAGCGCGAGCCCCCATCTACTTGCTAAAAGTTCTCGTCCCCGCTCCTTTTCACGCTTGTTTGCGACCAAGTGTTGAATGAACCAAAGAATGAACCCAACAATTCCAGCAAGTAGTGCTGTTACAAGTACCTCGGTCAAGTTAGTCATCATTTTATTCTCCCCACATGCTGGCGATTTTGTCTTTGATCTTCTGCTCGAAAAGAGAGATCAGTGTCTTGTTGACATCTACCAGCTTCCGTTCAGTCTCGATTCTCAACAAAATCTTCTTCTGTAAGACCATTGACGGCAGGGGGACATTAAGTTTGGATATCTGATCCCTGTTAATAGAATCAAATACGGCTCCACCGCTCCCAGTAATGGTTGACTCGATCGACTTCAGATAATAAAAGAGAAAGAGACTCTTTATTCTCTCGGTGGCTCTTATCGCGGCCAGCCCTCTACCAATGCAACAACGCTGGCTCGCAAGGTTTACAGGGCCGACCGGCGCTCTTACGGACATCAGAATATCCCCTTGTTCGGCCTCTTTCGTAACTTGAATTGTCCATTTCTTGGGTTCATCAATGTAAATCTCACGGAATTCCGTTTTGCCCTGATAGAATGGAATTCCATCGCCATTTTGATTATAGTATTTCCCCTCAGGTGACTGTCCGGAGATTATGGTTGCGACCTCTCCCAACTTCACAATCTCCCACTCGGGGTCGATTTGGATTTGCGGTTTGTAGTTTTCCACAACCGCGCGGGCGCCGTTGATGATCTTCTGGTATCCTTCGATCTCTGCGACGATCTCCTTCTGGATTTCAAGTGGAGGAAGGGGGATTAATGTGTTTTTAGCCCCAGTTATTGTATATGTCCCTACTGTTCCACCTGCAGCATTTGCACTTATCTGGTTTTTAACAAAATCACTATCAATTAATAATTTGACAAATGTGGAATCAGCTCTCTTGGAGAAGTTTTTGAACCAAATTATGTTTCCGTCTTTGAAGTAGAACCTATCACCCTGCTTTACTAAGTAGCAAATACCAAGAGTGCCCACGCCTGTAACCATTAAGTCACCTGCTTGCGGTTCTCCATACTTTTGCGAATAATCTTCATACATCTCTTCTGAGATAAACAGTTCATTTTCCACAAAACCATACTTTGCTAACTTTACGATTTCCCTTGCACGATAAAATGGGATTCCACTTTTTTTCCATTCTGATTGAAACACCCTCTTACTCGAACCGATTTCGCATATATCTCCAAATTTAACCAATGGCCACTCTATGTTACTACTGTCAACAGCTTCTCGATAACGATCACCTGTAAGATTGTAATCACCCGATTCACGAATAGCTTTTTTCTCAACCCACTGAGCAAGCGCACTTTCTTCTTTCTTGCCCGTTTGCCATTTCTGAAGGATGCTATGAGCCTCGGGTAAATCGTCTCTGTCTATCGGACGTCGTTGGTCGCCAAGATCGAAGCCATCATTTGCGACTTTAACGAACAGAATGAAATCAGATTTCTGTGCAAATGACTTGTCCATTAACAAGATGGAAGTCTTTACGCCAGAATACGGTTTGAAGACTCCGGCAGGAAGTGACACAACAGCAAAAAGATATTCCTCAACGAGCATTTTGCGGAGCTGTTTGTAGGCTTTACCCGATTGAAAGATAATACCTTCGGGAACGATGACGGCGGCGCGACCATTGGGTGAGAGGTGTTCAGCGATGTAATCCACGAAGAGAACCTCGGAGCGATTCGATTGAACGGAGAAGCGTTTGTGCGGTTTGATTCCGCCTTTTGGTGACATGAATGGCGGATTGGCGAAGATGACATCGGCGTATTCGTTCCATTTGTCCTCACTTGAAAGCGTATCATATTCGACAATGTCGGGGTTGGCGAAACCGTGAAGGTACATATTGACCAGCGAGAGTCGCACCATGTCCGGCGAGATGTCATATCCCTTGATGTTCTGCGCAAGTTTTGCCCGGTCGTCGGGTGTGAGTCCTGCTCCAGCCTTGCCGTCTTTGGCATTGTTCTTGAGAACGTGCTTGTACGATGATATCAGGAATCCGGCAGTCCCGCAGGCGGGGTCAATGACTGACTCGTCTTTCTTGGGGTCGATTACTTCGACCATGAAGTCAATGATGTGGCGCGGTGTGCGAAATTGCCCGGCGTCGCCCTGACTACCGAGAACTGACAGAAGATACTCGAAAGCGTCCCCGAGACGTTCGGAATGATCATATTCGAAGTCATCTATAACCTTCAAAAACATCTTCAGCGTCTCGGGCGCGCGGTAAGGGAGAAAGGCGTTTTTGAAAATGTCTCTGAATAACTGAGGTATGCCATTGTTTTGATTCATCTTCGTGATGGCTTCGGCGTAGAGATTGAGAACTTCGTGTCCACCTAGTCCGGGCGCCATCAGCTTTGACCAGCTGTATCGCTGAAATTCTCCAGCGAAGAATGTTCGTTTGCCGCCATGTTCTTCAGCAGTGGCGTCCATGTCATCCATGAACTTATAAATCAGAGCAATAGTGATTTGCTCCACCTGTGATTTTGGGTCGGGTACTTTCCCAACAAGAATATCGCGTGCTGTGTCTATTCGTCTTTTTGTTTCGCTATCGAGCATTGTACGGGAATCTCGCTTATTTCATGAATTGGTTTAGCGGCACATAGTCTTTTATGTATTCAGGAATCTTTGCTCTCCACTCATCAGGCACTGCCTCGAAATCTTCCATTTTGAAGGCAGGATTTGTAAAGAGTTCAGTTAGGCGCTTGTTTTCAATGATGTCCCTCACTTGACTGTCAGAAGCATAGGCTTTGAAGAAATACTTCATTGGAATGATGTCTGCGGCCTCACTCGGCTTGAGATCAGCAATCAACTTGCTGAACTCTTCTTCGAGTAGTTCGTCTTTGGATTTGAAATGTGGAATACGTCCAATCGCTTTCTCTATTATCTCTCGCAAAGAGAGTCGTCTGTCTACTCCAGCGGCCCTTCTTAGCTTTTCGAGTGTATAGAACTCCTCTGGTTTATTCATGAGGTTTTCGTTCACGTACT
>JACZUZ010000316.1 GCA_022572905.1 Candidatus Zixiibacteriota bacterium
CGGCGTTAATACCCCGGGAGTGAGGTTTGACAGATATCACGCCTCTGATTCCGAATATGACCGGGACTTTTCATATAACCCTGTCTGGAAAGCGAAAACAGCGCTGGACAGCCTTGGCTGGACAGCCGAGATGCGGATTCCATTCTCACAGCTCAGATTTGTGAACAAGGAAGAGCAGTTGTGGGGAGTCAATTTTAATCGCTGGATTCCTTCCAAAAACGAAGATGTCTTCTGGGTGGTTGTCCCCCGCGAGGAAAACGGATATGCGTCCTGGTTCGGCGATCTTAAAGGCATTAAAGAAATACAACCATCGCGAAGATTGGAATTCTTGCCTTATGCCGCTGGGGACGGGAGTTTCACTTCGCTCAACGAGGACGGCGACCCTTTCCATGACGGTAGCGATATCGATTCTCGACTTGGCGGCGATCTCAAAATGGGATTGGGATCGAATCTCACCCTTGAGGCCACAATCAATCCGGATTTTGGCCAGGTCGAGGCTGATCCGGCTGAAGTGAATCTGAGCGCGTTTGAGACATTTTTCTCGGAGAGAAGGCCATTTTTTCTGGAGGGTAATGACCTCTTCCGGACAGAATCGAGCTTTTTCTATTCTAGACGCATTGGAGCCAGGCCACATGGAGACGCCGATGGAGATTTTGTTGATTTTCCGTCAAATACTTCCATCCTCGCGGCGGCGAAGCTGAGCGGTCGGCTGAATTCCGGTTTATCAATCGCAACGCTTTCAGCGGTGACCGAACGCGAGTTCGCCACTTCCATAGACACTGCAACGGACACCTCAATCAGTTTTCGAAATAGTATCGAGGTAGAACCACTCACATTCTTCAACGCCACTCGTCTTAGGCAGGAGTTCGGAGAGGACGCGTCGACTGTCGGCATTTTGATGACAACTACTCAACGGGACATAGATAATTCCAGCCCACTCAGCGGAACGCTTAGAAAGGCCGCCTATACGGGTTCCGCTGATTGGAATCTGCGCTTTGACGGAGGGAAATATGACTTTATCGGTATGTTTGGTTTTAGCCACATCCGCGGGGACACCGCGGTAATTCGCGCTACGCAGGAATCGAGCGCTAGATATTATCAAAGACCAGATGCGGACTATGTTGAGCTTGACCCGACTCGCACGACTATGACCGGATATCGAGGAATCATCAGAGGAGGAAAGCGTAGCGGAAAGCACATTCTATTTGGCGGTGGGACAAGCTTTGAATCTCCCGACTTTGAAATTAATGATCTGGGAATACTCGGAAGCGCGGACGATATAGATTCGTGGGCGTGGATAAAGTACCGCGAGACCACGCCGGGAAAGACATTTAGAAAATACTCATTTGAGATATTCACCAATCACGGCTGGGACTTTGGCAATGTCCATCAGTATTCGAATATTGGAACATACATAAGCGCTACCTGGAAGAATTACTGGGAAACCTGGACAATGTTCAGATTTGACGAAAACGGAATGAATGATACACGCACAAGAGGCGGACCTCGAACGAAAATGGAATCCGGGTGGACTTTCAATTGGGGGTTTGCAAATCCATTTTCCGCCACAACGGGATTTCGCGGAAGTTTTGGATACTCTATCGACTATCTTGATGGCTGGTTGTATTTCGCGAGTCTGAATGTTTCTACAAGAATAGGCAACAAACTCGAATTATCGGTCAAACCTTTCTACAATAGAGAAGATCAACCCAGGCAATATGTCGCTACAATCGAGGACGCCGCAGGTGGCGCAAATACGTACGGCTCCAGATATGTGTTCTCGCGAATCGCCAGGAATAGTATCTCGATGAAGTTTCGTGCGAACTATTTTTTCTCTCCTGACTTGAGTCTGGAAGTCTATGCGGAGCCCTTCGCGGCCAGTGGCAGATACTATGGGCATGGCCAGTTGGTCGAAGAGGGTTCTGACCAGATCACTCAAATTGCGCCGGACGAATCTCGGATTGTGTCTAACGATGGTGGGACTTTCTCTATTGTAACTGATTCCGGATCGACGTTAAACGAAGATCAGAGCAACTTCGGAGTCTTGTCTTTCCGCAGTAATATGGTCTTGCGCTGGGAGTTTTCACCGGGTAGTACATTGTTCTTTGTCTGGCAACGAAATCTCTCCGGGGATTCGACTCCCGGTCGCAATGTGCGCTTCCGTTCGTTGTTCGATTCGATTGAAGGCGATGGTCAGGATTTCTTCGCCTTGAAAATAAGCTATTGGATACCAGTGTCCTAATCAGCCAGTCCAACCAAAACAAAAAGGCCCCCGGGTGACAAAGCCCAGGGGCCATATTTTATTCCAGCTTTTCGATGTCTCAAATTTTTTGTTCAGATATCGGTCGGATAGGTTATTTCTGTAAACCGATTATGGCATTACAGACATTCCAATGGTCCGCTAGCCGGACATAGTGGCGCTGGACTATCTTCTACGAAAGCGAACTTCACGATGTAAATTGCGTCTCCAATATTTACGTCGCCTCCCCCATCTGCGTCAGCCTGATCACAGCAAGGTGGCTTCGGACTGCCTTCAACAAAGGCGTACTTTACAATGAAGATAGCGTCGCCGATGTTTACGTCTCCACCATCATCGGCGTCGCCCGGAATATTACAACAGGCTTGCGGAGGACCGGGTTTGGCGATTTGCCCCCGAATTTCGCCTGCGTTAAACGCAAGGCTGTGGAGATTTACATACAGACCTCCCTGAAGCAATTCAATAACATCTGATTCATCTAGATACCAAATGTCTTCAATAACGCTGACTGAGTTTGCGAATCCGAAAACAATTGGACCGCCGACACAGCTGTCGCCATCATGAATATGGCTGTCGATTATGCTGTCTGAAGGAATACTATGCGTGACCGAAACAGTTAATTCTTTGCCACCCTTCTTCAGTTCCAGTGTTGCAGTACCGGTATGCGGGCTTCCGGTACCCACGCATGCATCGGCCTGAGGCCCATCCAAATTAGCTTCGAAAGTAGGATAGAAAGAAGCCGCGCTGGTAGTGAGGACTCCCGGAATCTGTCCTCTGATTTCTCCGGCAGGGAAGAGACTGGAGTGAAGATTTACATATAGATTACCATCAAGCAGATTTTGAACATCGCCTGTCGAAAGCGCCCAACTATCTATTATTGGGCTGACAGAACTAGCGAATCCGAATTGAATTGGTCCGCCGGTTCCCGCAGAGCCAAGGTGGATATGGCTGTCGATCACGCTGTCGGCTGGGATATCATGCTCGACATGCACCCTCAGCGTTGCGCAGTCCTTTGAAAGCGCTAGTACGCCGAATCCTAAATGGTCACTACCAGTGCCGATACCGGCGTCGGCCTGATCGCCGGTTATGCATAGAGCGAATATCAACTCAGACTGTACTATCTGCCCGCGAATTTCGCCCAATAGAAATGCAGAGGTGTGAATGTTAACATAAAGGTCACCCGCCATGAGGTTGAAGA
>JACZUZ010000317.1 GCA_022572905.1 Candidatus Zixiibacteriota bacterium
AAACAATTCCCTGTGATATGCTTGTTTTCGCAATTGGTGTGACGCCGAATAACGACTTTCTAAAAGACTCCGGTCTTGATCTGGATGAACGCGGTGGAATAGTTGTTGATCGATATCTGAAAACCAATCTCCCTGATATCTGGGCGGCCGGAGATTGCGCATCGGTTAAGTGGTTCAACGATATTATCCGCCCGGAACAGTTGTGGTATACAAGCCGCGATCAGGGCAAAGTGGTCGGAGAGAATATGGTCGGAAGCGTCGTAGCCTATGAACGCGGGACATTCTACAACTCTGCAAAGTTTTTTGATATCGAATACACCACAGCCGGGCTGATAAATATGCGTGTCGCCGGAGAGCAAAATTGGTTTCACCGCGTTCCCGGACGGTATATTTCGCAGAGGATTACATATTTGCCGGATCAAACGGTTATAGGTGTCAACACTCTCGGAAGCCGCTGGGATCATAACGTTTTTGTTCGCTGGATAGATGAGCGGCGCTCGCTTGAGTTTGTTCTGGAGCATTTTAATGAAGCTAATTTCGATGAAGAATTCTTCGAAGAGATTAGCGTTCCAACTTCGGTTGGTTAAAGGAAGTTGAAAGAATAAATATCTTATGCAATCAGGCCTCCTGACAACATACGACAATAATATTTCGAACAAGAGCGCCATCGCCTGGGCGCTTTCCGGGTTGTTGCTGACGTTTTACATACTAATGTATTTCACCGAAGTTTTCATCCCGCTGGCGAACGCGTTACACATGGAGAGTAAATGGACCCTATACGGTACGCTTTACACTCTGGCCATTGTAATAGGCGGCGCCTATGTTATTCGCCGCCACGGAAACAGCCGCTACCACAAAATCCGCACCCTTTCGGTAATCTTCTTCCAGGTAGTTTTTGCGTTTTCGCTTCCGTTCGTGATGGAAATTTTCGAAACGCCAGGATATAACTTCGCGATCTTCTGGCCGCTGCAAATAGATTATTTTTATCCGTCGAATATCGTCAATCAACCCCTGCCATTCATTCTATACAGTTTATTCGGGGGGCTAATCCTTGTTCCTGTTCTAACATTCTTAATTGGCAAGCGCTGGTATTGTAGCTGGGTTTGCGGTTGCGGCGGGCTGGCGGAAACAGCCGGAGAGCCCTTCCGGCATTTATCCAACAAATCATCCGGCGCCTGGAAATTCGAGCAAATTTCAATTCACTCGGTCATGTTTCTCGCCTTCGCAACCACCGCAATCGTTATAGCCAACTGGATTCTGTCCGCCGAGCACGGCGAAAGCTACGCGGCAATATATCCGCTCTTCTCCACATTCGCCGCAAAAATCCAGGGGTTCTACGGCCTGATAGTCGGAGCCGTTTTATCGGGTGTTCTTGGTGTCGGGCTTTATCCGCTGATGGGTTCACGTGTTTGGTGCAGATTCTTTTGCCCGCTGGCAGCGATTATGGGACTGGTGCAAAAATTTGGCCGTTTCAGGATTACGGTCAAAGACAACATGTGCATTTCCTGCGGAAATTGCAGTACTTATTGCGAGATGGGAATTGATGTGCGCGCCTATGCGCAAACGAATCAATCATTCAAACGCGCCTCCTGCGTGGGCTGTGGAATGTGCGCGCATGTCTGCCCGCGCGGTGTTCTTAAACTCGAGAACAAATGGGACTTCGCCTCCTGGGGTGAAACGACGAGGATTAAAGCCTTCGATTTGTAGGGAACGCTTTTTGTCATGCCGAGTAAAGCGAGGTATCTGATTTGCATCTAGCATGATCTTTGGATTCCGAGTGGATTTCATTCTTTGGGTAATATTGCTGCATAAATAGTCCATCGTCCCCAAATGGTTATTCTATAAAGCGCGCCAACTCGCTCAAGGTCGCCTACAGCTCGTTCAATTTCTATTCCTTCTCCTCGACAAACCTTAGTACCCGCATTCTTGATTAGATTCGAAACCCATTTCACTTTCTGATCTTCAGCAAAATAAATCTCGATCGACTGCATCTGAGTGATAAAACGAGCATTCTCCAGTTTGTATGTGAGTCCGCGGACGAATTTTTGTCCTAATTCTTCCAGCAAATCGGCTGGGATTTTTATCATGCGATAATGATCACCATAATCCACTCCATCTTGAGGGCCGAAGTTCGGCAGGAATCCTGATGATATAGAGTCTCTTATTGTTATAATGTCTCCGAGTATGCGTTTGCGCAACTTCATACGAGCGGTGCGATCTCTCTCATCTCTTGCTCGGCTTGGGTCTAGAGAGTTTAAAGCGATCTGGGCAATACCAGAAGACTTTGGGTTCCCTGAACTCATACACAAGCCCATTTTAATGAGCAACTCCTGTTCTATTACTCCATAACGATGATTGCATTCGTTACACGCAGGAACTGTCCATTTTTCAACGGTTGATGGTGTTGTATTAGGATACCACTTGCGAGAGATAATATGATCGTGAGTCAAGTTTGATGACCAATTCAAACAATATACGCATTTCCCAGATTTTGACATTGGCGTAGATCAAGTAGCGTTGCTTAAATACCCCGCCTTCAAATAAGCGATATGTTTATTGCCCAGTGATTTCAATATCGTGCCGCCAGCGTTAAAGGCGTGCGTGACATCCTCTAACTTTCCGTATTTCAATAGCGCCATGCGTCCTTCGCCGCCGCCGACATAAGTGCGCACTCCCCGCTCGGTCAAACTCCGTAGCTCGCCAATGAACGCCTTTGTGCCGTTTGCAAAGCGCTCGTCTTCGAACTTGCCGAAAACACCGTTGTAAAACATAGCCAAATTCTCGCCCGAGTTCGCGAATTCATCAAGCTTGAGCGAGAAAAGAACGCGCGTCTTTGGGCCAATATCAAACTGAAGTCTATTCTCTGGTATTTCGCCTGACACTGTTCCGTCATCAAGAACAAAATCAATCGGCAGAACAACATTAATTTCGCTGTTGTTGCATTTTCGAATGATTCGTTTGGCCTGCTCTATTCGCTTGGTGGAGATATACGACATCGCGTTTTCGTCCTCCTGCGCCAGCCCGATATGAAAATCTCCGCCATCCAATTGGGCTTGGGCTTTCTTCAGCGCCATCGCCACCGAACCGGCCGAAATTATCATGCGCAGTTTTCCGCGGTCGATGATGTTCTCGAGGTCATCAAGTTTGTCAATTTTAATTCCGCTAAAAACAACCAGCGTCGCTTCCCGAGCGCCTGTGACATGTTTGCGAAGTTCTGTATTGATATGGAAGCCCAAAGCGACCTTATCCATCACCAACGGCAGAATAGATGAAGAGAAATCGAAATTCGACGCGGCCAGCGCTTCGTTGATCAAAACCGAGCTGACATTCTCGTAAATTTCTGTGGCAAGTGAATAGAGAGGTCGAACAACGCTATCAAAATCCGCAGGCCGGAGCTTCCACATAATGCGTTCGATCTCATATCTGCGGGTGTTCT
>JACZUZ010000318.1 GCA_022572905.1 Candidatus Zixiibacteriota bacterium
TTGCGCGGGTTCCATTGACCATTTACCGCTGTGCGTATTGCTTTGGATTCAGTATCATAGTGCAAAATCTTTCCGCTGTATCCGAACGGTCCGCCATATCCGTTCCATCTTGCCGCGGCCCAGGCCATGTGTAAGCTGTCGCGCGTGTCATAGATGACCGTCACACGCGCATGCGCTCTGAAACCGCCGGAAGAGTCATCGGGGTATTGGGTGATATTGTGTATCGGTCCCCAGTTCGCGCCGCAATCCTGCGATTCCATGTAATAAAGATCATTGTCCCACTGGCCGGAGGTGTCGCCATCGTATCGGTCTACCGACGCGCCAAACTCGGCTCCATCGCCGCGCCCCCCGCTCCAGGCTATACCGACTTTTTGTGATTGGCGCGAGGCGGTGATGGCCGGAGTGCGGAATCCGCCCTGCCCGAAGCGATATCCGTGGGTCCAGTTGGTGTCGCCAAGAATGCGGCGGACATACATAAAATATCCCGTCTGGCCATCATCGTGAATCACAAGATGAATGACCTGCCCGCATCCGCCGTCATCTGTAACCGCCACTCGGGGCCATGAATAGACGGCGCCCCCGGTACTAAGCGAATCGATCCAAAGAGATTCGGGGACTGAACCCTGCGGCGAAATTTCAACAAAATCCATCAAACCAGGTATACCATTAACGTATGCGTATGGTATTTCCTTACCCGGAGGAACATAATTCTTATCCCAACCCATAACTGCTACCGCCGAATCGGCGCCAATTACATCAAGTGTCGTGAATCCCGAGCGGTGTTTCGAATCTAGTGGTCCTCCAATGTCAATTGGCGAAAACAATGTTACTGCACCAAAGCTAGGATCATATGCTTGTCCACGAACATTCCTGTGACCGTTAACGTGATCATTGTCCTTATTCGTGAATGAAAAATAAATAATGTGTAGTGAGTCGGTTATTGCGATTTGTCTATTCATGGACCCATACTTTTGCAGATCGTGAAAAGTTGTTCCCATCTTAACGCCGGGGCTGGAGGCGGAGGCGATATTCCCGAACACACGCGCCGCGCAAATCGCAATGATCACTATTGTTCTAAGCTTTTTCATAATTTCCCTCCCACTAATGCGGTAATTCCATTATTGTCCGCTGGAATTCAAATCTATAAATCTTAAAGCATTCATGCCACTTAGCATCTCTTTCCGGCTGGGGTTAGCGCCTAATAAGCAATGCGGATAGGGGTTGGGGATGCGGTTAGCGCAAGTCTACGAAAGTCAATATACATGAACAGGCGGCCGGATTCCTAGAGAATTTTCCGACCGCCTGAGTATAATTTACCGACTAGCAAGTCAGGCCAGCGTTTTTTCCGCTTGTGGCGTCGGCTAATTTATTGTCCGCCAGTACCGGGGCAATGCACCCACCATTTGCCCCAGAAATGGTTTTCGTGATCGACGGCTTCAGGATCATCGGGATGTCCAATCCGCCCGGCAATCTCGCCGCGAATATTGCCTTCAGTGTCGGTGAAATGACCGACGAACCTGCCAATTCTAACCGGACAATCGGCGCAATCTGTGGGGCTATCACCGTACCCCCATTTGCCGCGCACATGTCCCTGCCAGTTTCCATCGGTGTCCCACCATTTACCGGCAAATACTCCGCCATGATCATCTGTTCTCTTGAACTCACCGGCGAGATGACCCATCACCAGTCCGTCAATGGCTATCCATTTACCCCGGAAGCCGCCACCTTCGTGGGATTTGTGTTTCCATATCCCGGCCAGATATCCCTTGGGGCAACCGTCACCGGAAACGTGATGAGCGCGAAAGGCGACAATGTTGCCATCCCCGGCGTGAATTACTGTGTCGAGGTTCGCAAGTTGATGTATTTTGAATTCGAATGTTAATGGTTTGGTTTTGAAAGTCAACCAAGGTTCAACAATATAATCTACATCCTTGCGCAGATAAAGTTCAAGCAATACGCCATCCCGATCACCGGAAGTCTGCGAAGCCCATCCGACTGCGATTCTGGAGTCGCGCGGGATTAACCGAATCCTGGCCGTGTTCAAAGTCGATAGTCGAGCGCACAACTAGCGCTCCGACGGCGTTGACGAATACGCTGCCGTTCCAGTTGGTGGATGTGTTGTTTACGTTGGTTGTGTCTGTCAGGTTTCCCCAAGTGATTCTGATTGAGAAAACATCGTAGTATGAATCGGAAATACTGATCGCCGGAGAAGCGTCGGAAAAAAGGGCGTTAAGGCGCGGGTCGGTGACCTGCCTGTCTGTTTCAATATTTGCGTCATTTATGATAGACGAAATGCCATCGCTGGAATTTAGAACCGGCGCAGTTGTTTCCGGCCGCTCGCTACATCCAACTATCAACGCGCCGCTTAGAATGCAGGGCAGAACGAGAAGAGATAAGAGTGAAAGAGATTGCTCTGATCGTCTTTTCGGATGAAAAAATCACGTCATTTTTTGGGCCTCTTGCTAAATGTTCGATTGTTCTACCGTGTATTCATCCAATATTGTAGAACAAAGTTTCGGAAAAGGGGAGACGCGAGACGAAAGCGAAAAGGGATTGCTTTCGTTCTAATATGGGGGAGCAAACCGACGATTTCAAGAGATATAGCCCTATCTGAAGGGACAGAATTGACCCAAATATCAGCTTGACCTGACCGCAATTAGACGCTTTATTGATCGGCTCTGCTGGGTGGAGCCCGGCAGCGCCGGGTTACTTGCCCGGTGGGACCGGGTACCATACCCGACAGGAAATGTGAACCCCCGGGAAGCTCGGGAATCTGTAGAGGCAATAGCAACCCTAACATTAAGCGGCCACTAATCAATAGGTTAGAGCCAAAAGGATAGAGAAAGAATGCCCAAACGCACATTTCAGCCTTCGAATCGTAAGAAGCTGAATGACCACGGATTTCGCAAACGCAATTCGACCCGAAACGGCCGCAAAATACTGGCGCGTCGGCGCGCCAAAGGACGCAAACGTCTGTGCGTGAGTGTCGGACGCAAGAAATAAAGCCTTTCGGCCTGCGGCGCTCTCGCTCACTGCGTGGCCGGGACCGAATTCGAGAGCTGATCAAAAACGGTAAGCGTCGCAACGGCGAATCGCTAACCGTTTTTTTTGACCCTGCTTTTCCTGACGTTGCTTTTCCTAGCAATGTTGCTGACGCGGGCAAAAGCTCCGGAAAAGATGACAAAAATTTGTTTGGAAATGCATTTAGAATAGGGGTACTGACACCCAAGCGGCTGGGAAATGCCGTTGCGCGCAATCGAATCCGCAGAGTTATTCGGGAAAGAATCCGTGTCTCTGATTTGCGAAGCAATCTCCAGGGCGATCTATTGATCCGCTACAATCCACCATCCCGAAAACAAAAATTCACAAGAGCCGAATTGACGCAGTTGGGACTGAGAGCGGAGAAAATAGCGCGAAAGTTCATCCGG
>JACZUZ010000319.1 GCA_022572905.1 Candidatus Zixiibacteriota bacterium
ACATGACTAATGCGATGTCAGAGAAAGCTCAGGAAAAATTCCTGGAAACGGTTCCCTTGAAACGCAAAGGCTCTCCCACAGATGTAGCCGAGGCGGTGGCCTTTTTGGCTTCGGACTCTGCGGCCTATATAACCGGGCAAACCTTGAGTGTTTGCGGGGGATTGAATATCTGAGGCTCTTTTCTCCGGGGGCTACTTTGTGTATAGTTGCCGGGAGAGATTCTTGGTGGGGCGACCCACTTGGAAGCAATTAGACGAACGAATTGAATGAAAGCAAGAAACCTGAATATACCGAAGGAGTAGGGATTATGAACACTGACTCACTTGAACAGAAAGTAAAGGACATTATTATCGAGCAACTTGGCGTTGACGCCGCACAGGTGACTGTCGGCGCCAAATTTGTCGAGGACCTTGGAGCGGATTCACTTGATACCGTTGAATTGGTGATGGCCCTCGAAGAGAGCTTTTCACTTGAGATTCCTGACGAAGAAGCCGAGAAGATTGTCTCAGTTGGCGACGCGATTAATTATATCAAGACCCACGGCGAGGCGAAACCTGCCTGAAAATTCTCAAGTCCCGCTTTACGCAATCAGCGCAAGGACTTTGGCGTTTCTTATTTTGGCGGGCAATGTTCTTCATGAGCGGCCTCTTCATGAGATGGTGAAGCAAAATGAACAATAATGGGAGAAATGAACAGCGCGTCATGGTCACCGGCATGGGACTGGTGACACCGCTTGGCGAGACCCTTGATGATGTCTGGAACGCATTGCTTGCGGGCAAATCAGGAGCCTGCGCTATCACACGTTTCCCTGTTGAAGACTATCCCACGCGAATTGCGGCGGAAGTAAAGGATTTCCATCCTGAAGAGTTTATAGAGAAAAAAGAACTCAGAAGAATGGATCTCTCCGAGCAGTACGCTATTGTCGCCTCGCAACATGCAATTGATGACTCGGGTCTGGACCTCGATAAAGTTGACAAAGATCGCGCCGGTATTGTAATAGGCTCCGGTATCGGTGGCATATCCACTTTCGAACGTCAACACAAAAATCTGCTAAAATCAGGGCCGGGACGGGTCAGTCCCTTCTTTATTCCCATGATGATTTCGAATATGTGCGCGGGATTGGTCGGCATGCGTTTTGGATTTCGAGGACCAAACTACGCCACTGTTTCGGCTTGCGCTTCGTCGTCCCACGCCATTGTAAACTGTGTACGTATGATTCAACGCGGCGAAATTGATATAGCGTTGGCAGGAGGATCAGAGGCGACAATCACGCCAGCGTCTTTGGCCGGTTTCTGCAGCGCCAGAGCGATGACGACTCGCAACGACGAACCCGAAAAAGCCTCGCGACCATTTGATAAGGGTCGCGACGGATTTTTGATGGGCGAGGGTTCTGGAATGCTGGTTCTGGAATCCCTCGAATCCGCAAAAAAGCGCGGCGCGAAGATTTACGCAGAGTTGCTCGGAGCTGGTATGACCTGCGACGCTTATCATATGACAGCGCCGCTTCCCGATGGCTCCGGCGCCAGAAGAGCGATGTCCCTTGCCCTAAAGGATTCCGGAGTAAATCCGGATGATGTCGGCCTCATAAACACGCATGGAACCGCAACAGGTCTGGGCGATATTGCCGAAACAAAAGCTATCAAAGAAGTTTTTGGCGACCGTGCGTATAGTATTCCCGTAAATTCAACAAAATCAATGATCGGCCATCTTCTGGGTAGCGCAGGCGCTGTAGAGGCGATTGCCACGATCAAAAGTGTAACTGACAGCAAAATCCATCCAACTATAAATCTGTCTGACGCCGATCCTGACTGTGACTTAGACTATGTGCCTAACTTTGCGCGGGACGCAGAAGTGAATTACGCCCTTACGAACTCATTTGGCTTTGGTGGGCATAACGTCTCTCTGGTCATTGCGAAAGTAAATGGTTCTCCCTAGGTCGCT
This sequence comes from Candidatus Zixiibacteriota bacterium, assembly GCA_022572905.1. Classification (GTDB taxonomy): domain Bacteria; phylum Zixibacteria; class MSB-5A5; order GN15; family JACZUZ01; genus JACZUZ01. The sequence goes on from JACZUZ010000319.1 coordinate 1,942, forward strand.
AATTTTTCTCTTTATCAAATAAAAGAAAAACACATAGAAGCCAGCCGATAAGGCGCTTGTACAATGTCTCTGTTTGACGCGCTCAAAAATCTCTTTTCCACCCGTTCTGAGGGCGAATTTGAGCTTTTGGCCAAGCGTTTCAATTCGGTCTTTCAATACGATTTCAAAAATGAAGCGCTTCTCTCAGAAGCTTTAACGCACAGATCCTATACGCGAGGCGCGACAGGAACCGGCGGTAGTTCGTACGAGCGCCTTGAGTTCTTGGGTGACGCGGCATTGGATTTGATCGTAGCGGAAGAATTGTATCGCCGCTTTCCGGATTACTCCGAAGGCGAGCTAACCAAATTAAAGTCCCTCCTTGTAAATGAAAACTCGCTCGCTCGTTTTGGCGGCGAGGCCGGCCTCGGTGAATTTGTTCGGCTTTCGCCGGAAGAGGAAAAAGCCGGGGGAAGACAAAGAGTTTCAATTTTGGCGGACTGTTTCGAGGCGGCGCTGGGGGCTATTTATCTGGACGGCTCAATTGAGCCGGTTCGGGATTTGGTGAAGAGGCTGATTATGTCGCGAATGGACGAAACAATTGCCGACGAGTCGCAGGTGAATTTCAAAGGCGAGCTTCTGGAATACTCCCAGGCTAGGGGAGAGGGAGTTCCCACCTACGAGTCTCTCTCCGAGGAAGGTCCCGACCATCTGAAAACATTCATCGTCGCCGTGAAATTTCGCGGAGAGCAAATTGGCTCCGGACATGGTTCGTCCAAGAAAGAGGCCGAACAACAAGCGGCGCGGGCCGCTCTGGAGACACTAAGAGAATCCGCTAGCAGTGGCGACAAGATTGCAGAATAATTCTGGCGCTGGCGTTTCGCCATTGTTGTTAACTCGTTACATTGAACTACGCTCATCAGAGCGTGCAGACTCCGAATGGACATTCTCAATGTCGAATTCATCGCTCTATTATTTGCCATGAAAGGTGGAGAGACTAAATGTTGTTCTTATCGCTAATGAAAGCCACACCAGATATCTCGCTGGTTAAAGTAAACACCACAACTTCAGAACTGGAGCTTCCATCCAATCCCGGGACGGTAAATCCGTATGATGAATACACCATAGAGGAATGTATCCGCCTCAGGGAGCGATTTGGGGGCAAATGCGCCGTCCTGTGTGTGGGTTCCGACAAATCCGAGGTCGCTCTGCGCGAATGCCTCGCGTTGGGTGTGGATGAAGCCTATCTGGCTGTCGATCCGCTTTTTGATGGCTCCGACTCGCAAGCGACAGCCAAAGTTCTCTCAGCGGCCCTCAAGAAAATCGGCGACTACACAATTGTTCTCAGTGGAAAACAATCGGCGGACTTCGAATCATCGCAGACTCCCGCGGCTTTAGCGGTATTGTCAGGAAATCCGGGTATCAACTCGGTCAAGAAAATCGAAGACATAAAAGATAATACCGTTAGCGTCCGCCGCGCTACGGACAGCGGATATGAAGTGGTCGAGGC
>JACZUZ010000320.1 GCA_022572905.1 Candidatus Zixiibacteriota bacterium
ATGTACAGAAATTGAACGTGGACTTCTTGGTGGGTGGCTGTCTGAAATGGTTATGCGGCGGACCGGGCGCGTGTTTTCTTTATGTTCGTCCTGACTTAAGCGCTAAACTAAAGCCCAGCTTCACCGGATGGATGGCGCATGACAATCCATTCGCATTTGACACGGGGCCAATCGAGCGCGCGAGTGGTTCGTATCGATTCATGAACGGCACTCCGGTAATCCCGGCGCTGTATACTTGTCGGGCCGGTCTGGAAATTGTCTCTGAACTCGGCGTGGAAAATATTCGCAGGCGTTCAGTAGAAATGACAACGCGCCTGATCGAACTGGCCGACGAACGGAACTGGAAAACGACCTCCCCGCGCGATCCGGGGTGCAGAGCCGGAACAATTGCGCTTGATATTCCCAATGCTGAAGCGGTGTCCGAGGAACTGCTTGCGCGAGATTTTCTGGTGGATTATCGCCCGAAGGCGGGGATTCGTATCGCGCCGCATTTTTACAACACCGATCAGGAAATTGAAGATGTCATTGCTGAGATAGACGATATCATAGCGACCGAGACGTATCGCAAACATCTCGCAGGCGCGGTCAAGGTCGAATAACTGACAACATCTTTGGCAAGAATCATAGACATATCGCAGAAGTTGAGCGAAGGCATTGCTGTCTGGCCCGGTGACACTGCGTTTGAGGCGTTTCGTGTCATGGATCAAACCAAGGGCGACCCGGTCACAGTCGGTAGTGTGACAATGAGTTTGCACACGGGAACTCATGCCGACGCGCCCTTGCATTTTTTACGCGACGGGGCGGGAATTGCAGATGTGGCGCTTGATGTGTTTATCGGCGAGGCGCTGGTTATTGATTGCATTGACGCCAACAAAATCGAAACTACGCATATGCCCGAAACCGCTAGCGATATCCCGCGACTTTTGTTCAAGACTTACAAAACACAACCAGAGTGTTTTGAAAATGATTTTGCGTATTTCACTCCCGAAGCGGCGACAGCGCTGGCCCGATTGGGGGTTAAGCTGGTCGGAATAGATACGCCGTCTGTTGATCCTTTTGACTCAAAGACCCTCGAAGCGCATAAAATACTTGCCGAGGCGGGAATCGCCATTCTAGAGAATTTATGTCTGGCAGATGTAAGCGCAGGCAGATATGAATTGATCGCTTTGCCGCTCAAACTAGATGGCATGGACGCGTCACCGGTTCGCGCGATCCTGCGCGAGATGGATTAAGGGTTATTCGGATTCTTCGGCCGCATCGGATTTGTCCGTATCAGTCGACTCGACTTTTTTCATTCGTTCCTCAAGTTTTTCCACTTGCGATTTCAGCGACTTGTTTTCTTCTTTCATTTCGGATAAGTCCGATTTCAATTCAGCTATTGTTGCCTTTTCTCCGGTCTTCTTGCGGATGTTTTTAATCGCGTCGCGAGCGGATTTCATAGGATTAAAACGAATCCGGCTCTCTTTGTATCTCTCCAACGCTGGAATAGCCTTTGGGTCACCTAAAGTCGAAAGAGCCATAGTGGCTGCGTCTCTGGCGCGAAAATACTTGTCGTCAAGATAGTCTATTAATTCATCGCGAATATCGTCTTTGCGTTTGTCGTCATGCTTTGCCAGTTTTGCCAGAACAGAAATTGCCGTTGTGCGAACATTTTGGGGCTGACCATAACGCGCCCACGAAAACGCATGATCAATCCCGCGCGTGTCTTTGAGAGTGGCGAAGCCGTTCAGCGCCGCATTGCGGATTACGTTTCTATATGAGTCCTGTTTCAAGGCTAAGAGGCAGGTTTTGTACGCGTTCTTTGCGCGGATTTCCGCCAGCGAAGTGACCGCCTGCGCCCGGGCATAATAACTCAAGTCTGAAGTGAATGAGCGCTCAAGGGCTTTGGCCGCGACTTCGTCTTTGCGAAATTTACCAAGCGCCGTCAATGCGCTGCGGCGAACGCGCGACTCGGTATCGTTTAGCCCTTTAATTAGCGCTGAGCGTGCGTCGGCGCCGCGAATTTTTCCGAGCGTCGTTGCGGCCTCTGCGCGAACGCCCCAGAAGGGATCATTCCTGAGCGCATTTTCAATAGCTTCGATTACTCCCGATTTGCTCGAATGTTTCGAAATCCACTGCGCCGCGCGAATTCGGCTAGCGACTGTCAGTCCATTCGCGAGCTGATCGATCAGCTCCGACTTTTCTTTTTTGAACGTGAGGTTTTTGAGTATCCAGTCATTCGGATCAAACTCAACTCGCGTTGGGCGCGACGGCAATGTAAAGTTAAATGTTTGCTCGGCTTGATTAATGTCCAGTCGCTTCTCTTCGGTTCCAAATGTGCCACTGATTGCAATCTCAACCGGCATTGTAAACAAGCGCGTGACACTATCCACTTTTTGAGTTTGCTTAATTGTAAGCTTAACCGAGTTGTCGTTCTTGTTCCAACTCCAGTATACATCGTATTCGGGATGGCCGCCGTGATAAATCCATTGATCAAAGAATTCGTCAAACGGATCGCCGGTTGTTTCTTCAATGGCGCGTTTGAAGTCTCCCGTTTCTACTGATTTGGCGTAATTTGTTTCGGTGTAGTGTTTGATGCTCTTCCACCATAATTCATCGCCCAACTGGTAGCGTATCATGTGCAAGATCCAGGCTCCCTTGGGGTAGGAGTGCCTGTCAAACATCTGCCATGCGTTCTCGTATTCACTGACAACCATCGCGCGACGGTATCTGGAAGTGTCCTCACCGAGATAGCTATCGCGATTGCCTTTCATTTTCATTGTGAACTCATCCTGGCCGCGATCGTGTTGCACGAACAGCGCATCGAAATAAGTCGCGAAGCCCTCATTCAGCCAGATGTGATTCCAGTTTTTGCAAGTCAGCAGATCTCCCCACCATTGATGGGCCAGTTCATGCGCAACCAGGCCATCGCTTTGATAATCAAGATGCGCGCGCTCATTGTGAAGTATGGCGTCTGTCAATGTGGTGGCGCTAATATTCTCCATGCCGCCCCAGCGAAAATCACCTACCGTTACTTGCGCGTATTTTTCATACGGATATTTCACCCCAATTTTATCATTGAAAAAGCGCACCATATCCGGAGTTTTGGAAAAGCTCAGTTCGATTTTGTTGCGATGACGTTTCGGAACATAGTAATCGATTGGTATGCCGTCCGCAGTGTCGTGCGCGGACGCAAATTCGCCAACCACAAGCGAAGTCAAATAAGTCACATGCGCAACATTTTCACGCCAATGGAAGCGGATTGTCTGATTGCGCGAATTGCGTATGCTGTCAACCAGCTCGCCGTTTGAAATCGCTATCATATGATCCGGGATGGTGACTATCATCTCGCTGGTCTGCCTGTCATTCGGGAAATCCCAGCAGGGGAACCAGTGACGGCTTTCATGGGTCTCGCCCTGGCTCCAGAG
>JACZUZ010000321.1 GCA_022572905.1 Candidatus Zixiibacteriota bacterium
CATTCGAACGCTTCAATGAAAAGGGCGTGGAGACTATCGAAAAAGAGACTATTGAAAAGTCCGAGTTCCTTTACAACTGGCTGGAAAATTCAGAGCTATTTCTTCCCGGAGTTAGCGATCCCGCGTTGCGAGCACGCTCCGCGGCCGCAGTGAAATTCAAAGCGGGTGTCGAGGAGTCTGCGGTGATGAAAGCCGCCGACGATGCGGGCTATGAAGTCGGCGCTGGCTACGGACATCTTAAAGGAACAATGATCCGCATAGCAAACTTCCCCGCTCATTCGATTGATGATTTGAAAGAACTGTCGGAAGCGCTGGAGAAGACGAAAGTGTCACAGGCTGTGCGAGCGTAAGTCCAGTCGAAAAATGGTATTTCCATACTGAGCGTTGCCGATGGGCCATCACGAGCGTTGGCGAGGCGTCTGGTCACGACCCTGATACCTAGAAACTCACCGCAGAGCGGATAGGCTAGCCTGCTATTGTGCGGAAATCGGACTTGACATTCTATGTGTGTGTCCCCTTATTGTGTTCGTGTGATCTAAATCAGCGTGGCTCATCTGAGAACGACCCCAGCAATGCGAATCCTGAATAATTATTTACACTTGTTTGGAAGGAGTAACTCGATGAAATTTATCAGCAACCTTATGGCGCTACTTGTGGTTGTATCCCTGGCATCTCAGAGTTCAGCCGAATGTCCCGATGCCTACTCGATTGTGCAAGTACCTGGAGGATTGTTTGGTACTTCTGTCTCAGGAATCGGGAATATAAACGGTGGCTTTCTCGACGACTTCATCGTTGGCGCATCCGATGATGGCAACGGTGACGGCAAAGCGTTTGTGTACAGTGGGGACGGAACCTTTATTCGAAGTCACACTGATCCGGTCAACTGGGGCGCTTCACGATTCGGTTTCAGTGTATCAGGAGCGGGCGATTTTGACATGGATGGTATCCCAGATTACATAATTGGCGCGTACAATGCCGCGATATTTTCTGGAGGGCCACAAGCCGGTGGGTTTGCAGTGCATTCTGGAATCGATGGGGATTTGATTTTTGACACCTTGGGATTTGTTAGCGATAGTCTGGGTTTTAGCGTTGCCAACGCGGGCGACGTAAATAATGACGGATGGGATGATGTCATTGTCGGCGCGCCGGGGCACGTTCTTTTTAACGGGATAGACGAAGACGAAGGTGTCGGAAAAGTAATTGTCTATGGTGGGCGGTTTCATGATGCTTTGTATACCTTCTTTGGAGACCATCCGGCTCAGGGCTTCGGGTTCGATGTCGCCAATGCCGGAGATGTAGACGGCGATGGTAGAGACGATTTCTTGATTGCAAGCAAGGATGGGAGCCCAATCAAAGTTTATTCAGGAATGACTGGTTCAGAAATGCAGGACCTGAATATCCCTGGAACAACTTATGACGGCGGAGTGAGTTACGATGGCGCACCCAAACGCATCGACGGCGTTGGTGATATTGACAGTGATGGTTTCGACGATTTCGTCGTCGGCTACATTCACCTGAATAAGGCCGTTGTTTATTCAGGCGAAGACGGTACGATTCTCTTGACACTTGATACCATTAGCAGTCAATTCATGGGGCATCAAGTTGCCGCGGGAGGTCTAATTACGGGGGACAACACGCCGGATATACTTGTAACTGACGAAGAAGGAGTAGACGGGTTCTCAAGGGTCTATGTGTTTAGCGGGGCAACAGGCGGTGTTTCGCTTACAATCATGAGAAACACCCCTGGAATCGAAACCTACGGTGACGGACTCGCAAGCGCTGGCGACACCGACAATGATGGGATTGACGATATTCTTATAGGCCAACCAGCTCTGGGAAAAGTTTGGGTGCATCCATGCCAGGATACTGACAATGATGAGATCTTAGATATTCACGACAATTGTCCAACCATACCCAACAATGACCAACTCAATCAGGACACCGACGGTCTTGGCGACGCATGTGATAATTGTGATCTTGTTAGCAATCCCGGTCAAGAAAATTGCGACCCTGATAATTTGGGTAACGCATGCGATGATTGCACAGACTCTGATGAGGATGGGCTTGGAAACCCCGGGTTTGGAAATACCAACTGTCCGGGTGCGGATGACGATTGTCCGGCAATGCCTAGTTCGGAGGGGGAACTTTGCTGTTCCACTGTGGATGGCTGGGCTGAAACGTACGCACCAGGAGACGTCAATCAAGACGGAGTTGGCGGCAATATAATCGATCTTACATTTTTAGTCGATTACATTTTCAGAGGAGGCCCGGCCCCATCTCCGTTTCATGCGGGTGAAGTGAACTGCGACTGCTCTCCATCAAACATCGGGGACTTGACTTTCCTGGTAGACTATATCTTCAGAGGGGGACCTATGCCATGTGACGTGCGCGATTGTTACAGAGAAGGAAATTGCAACCCTACTTCAGGACCGGGAGGTTGCGATCCTCTAGGCTGCATACCAACTAGTTGACCGGGCGGCCCACTCTTCAGGTTAGTTTCTATAAATATGCAATAGTATAGGCAAAATCAACAGACGGCGGGGCGCCCATTCCACGGGCCGGGTGGCCGACCCAACCCTTGGGCCGCCGACCCTGTCGGTTCTGCCTTAAGAAGAGCCACGCAAGTTGACTGATATACGCGAGTCTTCGGGGTATGTAAACGCGGTGAGGAGCGAGACGACACGGTGTCGTTCCGGCCTGTATCGTTTTCGTATGGTAATCTATGTATCGAGTTCGAGTTTCATCGATACTTCCGTGGGCGGCAAATGTCCACATCTGCCCCGCGACTAAATCCCAAAATTTAATAGTCTCGCCTAAAACTTCCGCGCGCCGGGGCGGCAGTTTTTTGTATGACTCTTCCCCGCCGGATTTTCCGCAGGCTAAGAAAAGAGCGATCAGGACTATGATTTCAGCGAGGCGCAAATTGCGCATGTGTTTTGTACTCATGTTTTGAATAAAATAAAAAAGGTTTGAGCGGTTATTTTGTTGACGAAAGATCGGGTTCGGAAAGTTCAATCCTCTCTAAGATTGAAACTCCGCGCGAACCGTAGTAGGAGTCTTTCTGGCGGTAGACTTTGTCTGAAATAGCCCTTTCAAAACTAATGAATGAATATCCTATCGCGGTGATTGACTCAAGCAACTCATCCAGGAACATTGCGTTAAGTTTGTTGGCGTGCAAGAGCAAAATATGGCGAACATTCCTGCCAATTAACCGCCAGGAACGATCTTCGGCGTCAACAATCGCATGCAAGACGCTCTCGATGTATTCGTCCCGTATCCCGGCAAAAACGGAGCTGTCGCGCGAGGCGGAGAAGCGCTGGAGACTAAGATCATACAGATAGTCCTCTGTGGCCACAGAAACCAGGGCCAGTCTCGTGTTGTCATTG
>JACZUZ010000322.1 GCA_022572905.1 Candidatus Zixiibacteriota bacterium
CACGACCAGGCTTTACCCGTTCACCCAAAAACGTACTTCCACAAGACACTTCTTTCGATAGTTGAAGTGCCATCCAACTTTTTCCTATTTTAGGCTTTCCGGCAAGGATAGTTAATCCAACCGGAATTAGATTATTAACGGCCCATACTGGCTCTGGAAAATCTTTAGTGAGGATCTCAGCTGCACTCATTGGACCGGCAACTCTGTCAATAAGCGCTTCGATATCCACGTGATGAGTTCGCACCGCGCAATACGGAGAGATCGCCAGTTTCTTGTCCAGAATCTCTTTTGCGAGAATCGTAATATCTTCGCGTGCGCGCTCACCTGATCCGGGCAGCCCCAAATCGGCGGCCTGAATCCCAAGTTTGGCCGTCAAATGTAGCATTTCAAGCTTCTGTTCGATTGATGGGTCTTTGACAGAAGGAGATTGTAGACCGTCACGAAATGTCTCGTCCGATAAATGGATGGCGCGGTTTATTTTGAGAAAGTTGAAAGTATTGGCTTTGTTCCAGTCGTAAATCAAATCCGCTGTCTTGTATTTTTCTTGAGCTTCCATAGCTAACCCTTGGTTTAACCCTGTAGATAGAATTGGTCGCTTTGCGCCTGATCCTAAACTCACACATTGCCTCTCAGCAAATTATGCCCCTTAATAATATAGCTAGATCCCTATACCTGTGGCAACATAGTTGAGCTCGTTCTTTGTTCTTGGCTGGCGGTAGGTCCCTAATAAAGTGACTAAATATATATGGATTTGAAGTTGTTCTCCGAATTCGCTTTCTTGTAATTGCTTTATGTTGTAGCTACCTTTTCGGTTATGAAATCGAGAGGAAAGATAAACTCTAGCTCGCCAGAGCGTCGAGGATATCTGTGAATTGATTAAGCGATTCAGGATTGGCGAGCGCGTCACGGGTTGTTACGTCCTGTCCATTCAATATTTGCCTGACGGCTATTTCCACTTTCTTGCCGCTGATTGTTCGCGGAATGTCGCTGACTTGAAATATTTTTGAAGGTACATGTCTTGGCGTCGCGCTTTTGAGGATGGAATTCTTAATTTTCCGCGTCAACTCATCATCCAGCGTCGCTCCCTTATTCAAAATAACAAACAAAATCACATGGACATCATCTTCCTCTTGACGTCCGACGACAATACTTTCTATGACTTCATCAAGCGCTTCGACAGGGCCATATATCTCCGCTGTTCCGATCCGCACACCGCCCGGGTTTAGAGTGGCGTCCGAGCGACCATAGACAATCACTCCCCCGTTTTCGGTTTGTTTGATAAAATCTCCGTGGCGCCAGACTCCCGGATAAGTTTCAAAATACGCTTCGGAATATTTTTCTCCGTCCGGATCATTCCAGAAACTTACCGGCATTGATGGAAACGGCTCAGTGCATACAAGTTCGCCGATTTGTCCGGGAATCCGGTTACCGTTTTCGTCAAATGTTTCGACCTTCATGCCCAATCCGGGACACTGGATTTCCTCAGAAAACACTGGCAGGTTGGGATTGCCGAGCATGAAACACGAAATTATGTCCGTCCCACCTGAAATTGATGAGACTCGAACATCTTTTTTTACATGATTGTATATCCAGCGAAAGTTTTCAGCGGAAAGGGGAGAGCCGGTTGAGAGAATCGTCTTGAGTGATGTCAAATCGAAATCGGCGCCCGGTTCGATATTATTCTTCTGGCAGGTCGACAAATACTTAGGACTGGTTCCGAATACGGTTATTCCCTCGACCTCTATAGCTCTCCAGAGAACATTCAGGTCAGGATAGCCGGGGGAGCCGTCATAAAGAAAAATAGTCGCGCCGATCTGAAGAGCGCTGACCAACCAGTTCCACATCATCCAGCCGCAGGTAGTGAAATAAAACAAAATATCATCGCGGCCAAGATCGGTGTGTAGCGAATGTTCCTTCCAGTGTTGTAGAAGAGTTCCACCCGCGCCGTGAACAATACACTTCGGCGCTCCTGTGGTTCCGGAGGAATACATTATGTAAACAGGCTGATCAAACGGAAGTTGTTCAAAGCGGATTTTATCCGCTTGTGTTTTTTGGAGTAAGTCCCAGGATAAGCCGCCGGTCAATTCAGAAACATTCGGCTCTGGTTTTTCAGTTACAACAATTACATTTGTTAATGATTCCAGTCCGGCGGATAAATCTTTAATTCTCTCTCTCAAGTCGAATGTTTTGCTATTGTAACAATAACTTTCTGCGGCAAATAAAATCTTTGGTTCAATCTGTTTGAATCTAGCAAGCGCTCCGTCCAGTCCGAAATCGGGAGAGCATGATGACCAGAGCGCTCCCAGCGATGTTGTCGCCAGCATCGCGATAACTGTCTCCGGAATATTGGGCAAGTACGCAGCTACGCGGTCGCCTTTCGTGACTCCGAGTTCTCTTAAGCCCTGCGCACATGATGCGACTTCGCTGTATAGTTCCGAAAAAGAAATACGAAGCGGTTCGGCGTTCTCCCGCCAGTGGATAATCGCCGTTCGGTCGTCGCGATAACGCAATAGATTCTCGGCAAAGTTTAGTTTTGCCCCGCTAAACCATTTCGCTCCGGACATTTTTCTATCCGATAGAATAGTATCGTATGTTTTGGAATGTATTATTTCGGAAGCACAGAATATCTCGGCCCAAAAGTCTTCGATATCTGTCACGGACCACTTATGCAATTCCGCATAGGAATCAAAATTGCGATTTTTGCTGGCGGAGAGCGAGCGGGAAAATCTGGTTAAATTTGATCCGGATATTTGATCGGGCGACGGTTTCCAAAGGGGGGAGGACATACGGATGTATTCTTATAGAATATCTTACGAAGTCAATTCAGCGCGGCGCCCATATATTGCCACGTTCCAGGCGAATTCTTTGTCGTCCGCAAGGTCAAGCGCCAGTCTGGCTACTTCTTCAAAAAAAGTAGTCATTTGGGAATTGCGTTGTGATTCCAGCCCAAGCGCGAGCGAGAGCGCGAGTTTGAAATTGCCTACGTCGATAGCGTTTCGGAAACTCTCTCCAGTCGCTGTCTCCGACACTTTATATGAAGAAACAAATTCCACAGCGTCGCTGATTTTGGGGATATGTTCAATATTCCCCAGCGCTCCGAGGTTGTTGCCTGAGAATATTTTCGAAAGACGAATCGGTTCAGGTATACTGTCATAACCTACAATTTTCCCCGTAGCAGGTTTGGCCATGCTGAAAATAGAAGCGCTGGTCGAATGAGAGTAGTAATCAGCTCCCATTCGTCCGATCAGTTCAAGTTTGCTGGAATCGATTATTCCGTCGGTTAAGACCGATTCGTCGGCGTGAAAGAGAATCACCTCGCATATAGCAAGATTTCCCGCCGCGCCGGAGCTACCAAGCGGAATCATGTCTTTTAGTTTACACTCCA
>JACZUZ010000009.1 GCA_022572905.1 Candidatus Zixiibacteriota bacterium
AGCCATTGCGATTCAACACTCCAGACAAAGTTTCGGAATCGGCCACATTCATCTGGCATCCGTAGGTAATTATGTGATATCGTTTTATGCTCTTAGTCAAGATCTGCCCTTATCTGAATTCCTGAAACAACAAATCGGATGCGCCAATAACCTGGGATCCGCCGGTTCTCTCGTGGAGCAAACTAACTCCGGAGAGGAGTTCAAGCAAGCTTATTAAGATTGTGGTTTTGGGGGTACTACTACTATTGCGGGTTTCCGCAGGGAGCGTCGCCATCCCTAAAAATATACCTTATTAGATACAGGGCGTCGGAAACATCAATTGTCGTCGTGCAGTTTGTGTCGCCAATCTTGATTGCCGGCTCGGGAGGCGGGCCTGAGTTGAAAATATATTTAATCAAGTACACCGCGTCGCTCACATCAATCTGGTTGTCGTAATTAGCGTCGCCGAATAGTCTCCACACTCGCATACTTACATTTACCAATCTTGGCGAATTTGACGCTGTGGGAGATGTTATCACGAATACGGAGTCATATATTCCAAATGTGTAATCTGTGCCATCGGCCACTAGAGAAGAATGGGCGGGATTTTGTCCGCTCAACGGCTCTATGGTCAACCAGTTAACGGATTCGACTATTTCCCAGTCAAAACAACCGCCATGAAAATTGTTAATTTCAAGAATCTGAATTGGGCAGTATTGAAAATTTGAGTTTTCGCGAGCCGGGATCACAAAGAGCTCCCGGCTTGGAAGAATCAGCGGCGCCAGGGTTCCAGGCGTAACTTCCAGATGCGCAATGACAAATTGCGGCGTGTTTGTCGCGAGGGGGGCGTCAATCCTGACTGTTTCGTAATAGTCCCCGACCGGGAGCCCGGTAATGTCGATGGTGACGATTAAGTCGTCCGGAGTCGTTGATGAATTTTTGTTGATCTCCAGCCAGTCCGAGTCGAAACTCACACCAAAATCAACGGCATCTCCGGTCGAAGATACAGTCAAATGCTCGAGCTGAGGAACGAATCCATTTCCCTGTTCGCACTCAAAGAGACTAAAAGATATAGTGTCCGGACTGACTATTATGCTCGCCGGGGAAAATGTCATATGAAAGCGAACGATAAGAGGCTGGGGAGAGTTAATCGCCTGAGGGGAGGCCACCCAAATAGTATCGAAGATATCACCGGGCGTGTTATCAGTAATGCGATACGTCAACACAACGCTATCCGGCGCGGTTCCGCTAGTTGGCGTTAGAGTTGAAATTAAAGATGACGTCTCGCTCACCTCAAAGCTCATCGTCCCGGCGCCTTCGTTTAGAATCCAGAAATACGCCGAATCAAAAACAACGCTCTGGCCCTGCAGGCTGACATCATTTAGATCCACCACAATTATTAATGTGTCAGGGTCGGGGTCTATTATGGGTAGATCTGAGGCGACAGAAAGATGAACAATCGCTGTTACCGGATTGTTGCTGGCTTCGGGATCAGAAATCACAATCGTATCATCGTATTCGCCAAACGGCAGGCCGAATATATCCACATCTAATGACACATCCGTGGAGTCTCCGCCGGATGACGGCGTCAGAGTCAGCCAGCTTTCGTTGTTTGATGACGACCAGTTCAAGTTTCCGTCACCGACATTCTTGACTATCAGAGTCTGTGACATAGGATTGCTTGAATCGGCGATGGCGTTAAAGAAATATTCTGTCTGCGATAGCGAAATTACCGGCGGAGGAATATTAATCTGAAGAACAACGGGAATCAAGAAAGGATTGTTTGTGGCTGTTGGATCAGAGATGACAATAGTGTCATGATACACTCCGGCCGAAAGGCCAATCGAATTGGCGGAAACCTGGGCCAGCGATGGCGCAACACCCGATAAGGGCGAGACATTCAACCAGCCCGAGGAAACGCTTGCGCTCCAATTTAGAGTTCCCAGTCCGATGTTGGATATGTTTATAGATTGCGAGGGTGGGTTAAAGGGACCTTCAAGCGCCTCAAAATAGAGACTATCAGGTGACACTGCAATCGTCGGTGGTTCCGATGGGTTCCCTATCTTGACGATACCCATAACATATTCCGGAACAATGGTTTCGTTGCCTGCGGAGCCAATGAGAATAAATGGTCCGGCCGGAGGAATGAATACCGAGTCGATCTCAATAAACTGATCAGACGCTCCGGAGCCCACTGTAAACCAAAGAGTTGCAAATAGACCGTCTCCCGCCGGCAACGGCCCGCCGCCGAAGTCTGCGAATCCTGTCAATACAGTATGACCGACATTATCGATTTTTATCTGGGGAAAGTCTGTGTTTTCGGTGCGTGTTCCGACATATGAAATCGAATCGAGAAAAAGATCTCCTGTGCCCCAGGAGAATCCCAAAGTAGCCGCTGAAATATCTTCGTCATTAAAGAGTTTCATGGGCAGTCCGAAATGATCGCCCTGGTTGACATCGACGCTGAACATTGTGACAGTATCGCGAATACCCGGATCCTGTGCATTGGCGATTCCACCTAAAAGCAGAAACGCCGCGAGAGACAACACCGTGTAAGACACGTTACTTGTAGAGCGCCGAAGCTGATTCTTATTACGATTAATATTTAGCAGTGACAATTTAGACATCCTGTCCTCTTTTCGATTTCCTATTTTATCCTACGGGTCCAATGAAAAGGCGAGCGAAAATCTATCTTCGGGAGAGCTTCGTGAGGCTCTTTGACAAATACGTCGTCTTTTACTGAAGGAACTCAAATATAATTATTCATTAGACCAAATCAGTGGAAACAAACAGACATATGCGAGACAAACGTAAACTAGTCTAAAAAGGCGCCTCACAGGGCGGCGAGTGACGCGCGAAGAACTGCCCTGTTAATATAAGCCTCGAATGACGATTCTGTCAAAGGAATTCTGTCAATCGGAATGGCCTTCATTAGCGCCGTCGCGACCGAAAGTCAATCAATTAGCCGGTAACGGGTTTGATCCGATTCAATTTGCTGAATATCTCTATGAATCGCTCTTGCCGACTTTACGGGGTCGTGAGACTTTTTTGACGGATTTGGCGGCGCGTTTACGGGTTTTGCTCCGGGTATTACGTTTGCTGCGGGCTTTTTCGAGCTCCTCCACAAACATTTTCTCAAGCGTATGCGCGGAGGGAGTGAAATCAAGCAGGGCCTGCTCAAAAATTTCCTCGGCCGAGTCTATGAACACAAATTTGGTATTCCGCTTTATTTCGCTGGGAAGCTCCTTGAGATCTTTTTCGTTTTCTTTGGGGAGCGATACAATAGGTATGCCCGATCTATACGCAGCAGCGACTTTCTCTTTTACGCCGCCAATCGGTAAAATTTTGCCCCTGAGGGTTACCTCCCCGCTCATCGCAATATCATTTCGGACAGGACGCTCAGACATAACCGACGCTATTGCTAATGTAACCGCGATTCCGGCCGACGGGCCGTCCTTTGGAATCGCTCCTGACGGAAAGTGCACATGAATGTCATAATTTTTGAAGTCATCATGATCGATACCAAGCATATCCGCTTTGGAACGAACATAACTATGCGCAGCCTGGATGGACTCGCGCATAACGTCGCCCAACGAACCGGTTGAAGTGATATTCCCTTCGCCTTTCATCTTCAGACACTCGATCAGCATCAACTCTCCTCCAGCGCCAGTCCAGGCCAGTCCGGTAGCGACACCAATCTCGGGCTCTTTAACCGGTTTTTCAGCTATGAAAATCGGCGTGCCAAGAGTAGACTCAATCAACGCTGAATCAATCTTCCAAACTTTGCGTTTGTCATTTTGTTTTTCGCTGACTATATGCCTGAAAATCCGATCAAGCAAACGGCTGAAATCAAGCAACCCGGCTTCCATAGTGTAATCGCGGATAATTTTTGTGAGGCCATCGGAGTTGATCGTAACCTCTGATCTGCTGAATCCAAATTTCTTTAAGATTTCCGGTATAAGATAGCGTTTGGCGATAGTGACTTTCTCTTTTTCGATATAACCCGGCAGGTCGATTACTTCGAGTCGGTACTGAAGCGGCTCCGGAACGCCATCCAGATAACGAACGCCGCAAATGAAAACCGCTTCTGAAAAATCGAACGGTATGCCCAGATAATTGTCAACAAAGTTCGCGTTCATGCGTGAATCCATCACCTCCAGAAGCGAAAGCCCCAGAGAGCTGTCTCCTCCCTCTCCTAGATATTCCAAATCTTCCACATAGATCACTGGATTGGGTGTAGATAGTTTCTCCATCGCACGAATGAAAATGCCCGGCGTTGAGCCTATCATCGCCCGGTTAGAGCCTTTGATTTCATAAATATCGACTACGCCTCCCATACTCAGACGAACAAACTCTCTACCCAGCCCCTTGGCTATCGCCCGCGCCAGAGCGGCTTTTCCCGTTCCTGGGCTTCCGGCAAAACATATTACCGGAGGGGTTGTGCCTCCGCCGGTTAGCAAATTAGACCAGACCCGCTCGAAGACTGTTTGCTTAATATGTTTGGAGCCATAAAATTCTTTGAAGATCGCGTTCTTGAGGCGCTCTATATTAAGAACGCTTTCAGCTGGACCTTTTTTCCAGGGAAGAGCCAGCAGGCGCTCGACATAGTGCTTTGTGCTGATGTACTCCGCCGAGCCGAGAGATAGTACGCTCAGGCGCGACGCCTCCTCCCAGGCATATTCTCGCACCGACGACGGAAGTTTTGTGGCCAGGTTTATTTTTTTCTTCAAGGCCGCGGAGGCATGCTCCTCCACGAATTTGCCACCCAGTTCGCGCTTTATTTCCTCCAGTTTTTGTTCGAGAAAATCGCGGCGACGCCGGTCTTTGAGTTCTCTTTCGGCCTTGTGGCTTAATTGGAGCGACAACTGAGCCTGATCAAGTTCCCGCTGAAGAAGGTCCTGCAGTAATTGCAGGCGTTTCTTGATATCGATGGCCTCGAGAATAGACTGGCGCTCGAACGGCCCGAATGGGGAAAAGGCCGCCACAGAGTCAGCGAAATCCGAGTCGTTGGAATGTTCGGCCTGCGCCATCTCGGTTAGTTTGGGATCAATACCCGACTCTTTGCCCTCGATCTTCTGGCAAAGGGATATTATTTCGGATACCAGCTCGTCGCGTTTCTGACCGGCGAATTTACTCGCCGATTCGATTTCCTGAACTCCACATTTCAGGTACGGCGTTCTCTGAGTAATTGAAATCAGCGCGACACGATCAATAGCCTCAATTTCCAGATCAAGAGCGCTCCCTTTGCTCTCTTTTGCGGAAATCACCCGCGCGGTGACCGAGATTTCGCTCAGCGGAATCGCCGCGCCATCGGCCAATTCTCGCGGTGTTGGAGAGAATGACACGACAATGTTTGAAGCGTTTTTCAGCGCGTCCCGAATCAGCTCTATGCTCGAGGGTCTGCTGATATTATAGCGACGCCTATGCCCGGGGAATGTCAGTCCAACCTTAACCGGTAGAACCGGATAAGCCTTTCTGTCGTCTGTTCCCTTGTAGGCTATCTTTGTAAGTGATTTGATGATCATATTGGACTTTGCGCCGGCTTAGGGGGATACAATTCGTTTCGCCGACTCCAGGGCGTGGTGAGAGTGTCGGTCGTTTTGCCTCTCCCTTCCATAATTTAGCTATTCTGGCGCAGAGTCAACTGATTTGTTCGAGAGAGTGTTTGATCGGTTCCTTTCTTTCTGGCCCCCTCGGAATATGTTTTCCTAACATCCTATTATCCAACATCTTACGAGGCCTGCCGAGCGCCAAAAGAATCTCTGATCCATTCGGCCGCCTGGCGAATTTCATAGTCGGCGCTCTGAAGCAGTCTTTCGAAGTCCACCTCCAGAGCGGACGGGTCAAGCGCCAGACGATAGTAGCCCAGACGGTTGTTTTCGTAAACCGGCCACTCGCTTCCCGGCAAACCGGCGGTGATTTCTCTACGCATCCGATAGAGGTAGCGAGCCTGATTGAACCCCGCTTCAATGTCGTCTTTGTAAAGCCATCCATCGGGGCGCGTCAAACGAGCCGCGGCCAATCGCGCCAGATACTTGAATGACTTGCCGGTTAGCCAGACCGAGAACCCGTCCAGCGTTAGCAGAAAGCGCTCTCCTTTGAGTTCTCCTTTAACTTCCAATCGCACAGGATCGCCATGCGCCCGCGCACGCGCCAGAGGCGCACGCTGGATGGCAAAAGTTGATTCAGCTTCGCTTGAGTGTGTTAGAGTGTTATGCATCTCAGATTCCTTTCCCGGTTTTTCAGCCGGAGTTTGGTTTGATGAACGCCTATTCGTCGCGCGGGCGCGAAGCGCCGCCAGTCTTGTTCTTGTATTCGATGTGGACCCCAGTGATGAGTTCTCCAGAGCCTTGAGTATTTCCGTTTCGGGAGCGTTAACAATCCCGTCAACGCTGTCGAAACCCATGCGCCATAAACGCGCCAACTCTCCGCGATTGAGAAGCCCCCCGCTTGCGCGGCGCAGCGCTCGTAGCTCACTCGGCAAACCCATCCTGACAGACCACGCCAGACCATCAAGGGGATAGTCCGCATCTGCGTCGCGCTTTTGCATAGAGCTTTGAGAGTGTCGCGCAGAACTGACAGCGCTTAGCGCCGCTACCAACCATCCGGCCACAGCGCCAAAATGCGCCACCTGCCCCACCGATAAACCTGTGCGCTCCTCAACGGAACGCGCGGCGGCGCCGTCTTTCCAGAGAAGCAAAGCGCTAAAAATCCGCAATCGAGCGGAGGCCCCCGCCCCGACGCCGGACAAACTGAGAAAACGCAAAACGCCTTCAGCCTCTCCCGGTAGTTCAATAAAAAGCTGACTCTCCGCTATCTGGGGCGAGAAATTTCCCAGCGCTGACACAGCGATTTCATCATCGCAATCCGGACAGCTCAACGCCGCGGCCAGCCATTCCAATTCGCTAGCGGGTTTCCCGTTGTCCATCAGGCGCGCAAAATGAAGTATGCCGGGTACGGACAATCCGCACAGCGCTCCCATCCGACCCAAAGGCGTGGGCGTCAGGGAATGATTGCGCTCGCTAACAAGAGCGCTTTCACACAGCCAGTCGGTAGCCCGCGACAATTGTTCGCTTGAGTCGGCGCGCTGAGACGAAATCAAAGCGCATTTGAAGAGTCGTTTCAGCTCCTCGCGCGATGAACCCAACCCGGAACTAATCCAGTCAAGAGCCAGCAAGGCCCAGTCGGCGATAGACGCTTGTGTCAGCGCGGAGCGGGGAGGTTTTACCGGCGGAGCGTCAATATAGGTGTTCCATAGGATTTCACGCTCGAATTCACTTTCGGCCAGAAGAATGGCCCGACCAACTCTGCTCGCGTCACCCGCGCGGAACTGCGATCCCGAATCGTTGGCGCACTGTGGCAAATAGCGCCCGGCCCGGCCGGAAATATTTTCGAACTCCGCTTGGCTGACCGGAATCAGGGCCGCCGGAGCCGCTCGACCGCGAACTCGAATTCCGTTCCCACCGCCATTAACCGGTCCGGGAGAGTATTTGCGCGCCTCCAGATAAACTGTTTCGGCCGGGAGATTGACCCCCATAGCCAGAGTCGTGGTCGAGAAAATAACCTTCACCTCGCCGCGTCGATAAGCGCTTTCCACCACCCGGCGCTGGCGGGGCGTTAAATCTGAGTTGTGAAAAGCCACCCCGTGCGCCAGAGTCTGGCAGAGCGAACGGGTTATTGAGGATGGCTCCTCACCGCTCATTCGCTCCAGCGCGCGCGAGGCGCGCGACCACGACGCCTTTGCCGCAAGTCGGAAGGCCGCTTCAACGGTGGCCCGGCGTGAGTTCAGGAAAACAAGTTTCTGGGTTGAATCGGCTCGCAAACCAGCCATCAGGCGCTCCGCCAGTGACGCGCTCTCGACGCCTTGTGAACTCTTCGTCGAATCTGCTGTCTCCGGCAGAAAACTTTCACTGCCTTCCGAGCCGGTGTTGAAAGAGCGATAGTCATATGTGCCGCCATAGGCCACGCCTTGGCGCAATTCCACCGGGCGGCTGGTTTCGCGAATCAATTTGCAGTTAAGCCAGCGTGATAATTCCTCAGCCTGACCCAAAACAGCGGAAAGCCCCACAATCCGGGGTGGCTCCGCATATGCGAGAATCTTGGTCAAAACGCTTTCCAGAACCCGCCCGCGCCGCGAATCGGTTACCATCTGGATTTCATCAACGACAACCACACCCAGCTGGGCCAGAATGTCCACATTGGAAATCAAAAGGCGATTGAATTTTTCATAGACACATACGGCAATATCAAAACGCCCACACTCCAGCGCGAAATCATTTTCGGGATGATCGCGAGTGGCGATGATTGTACGCAAACCGAGGCGGCTATAAAGCGGCCGCAAAGACGCGAATTTTTCCTCCGCCAGAGACTTAAGCGGAACCAACAACGCCCCCTTGCGCCGTTCGGCCAGAACCGAAGCCAGAGCCAGCTCACCGCAAAAGGACTTGCCCGATGATGTCGGCGCCGAAATCAAAACAGACTGAGTCTGTTCTCGCGCTTGATCACTCGCAGCTAGTCCGGAGCGCTCGAAGCTATTCCCCCCAACGCCACGTTCTCCAGAGCCATATCCCCCAAGGCCACGTTGTATTATGCCCTGGCGAATGGCCTCACGTTGAATTGGTAGAAGCTCCGCTCCCTGCCTTTGAAGCCAGCCGTTTACCAGGGCCGATGGAATTCCGTATCTGGTTAAATCTGTTAGTTTCATAACTCTCTCTCGCTCCCCTTTGGCTGTCCCTCTTTGTCTGTCCCTTCTTGCCTACCCTTTTTGTTTGCGTCCCCGCCCCCTTCGCCCTCGCCCTCTCCGTTCGGTCAGAACTTTGGTCAAGCGCACAGCGCTCGCCCGTAGACTCCTAAATCCGCTCCGCCAACCCGAGAGCCGAGGGCTGGGGGAGAGTAAATCGTACACAGACAAGATACTGCTCATTTGTGCAGGTGTCAAGGCAAAAGCGTGATTATTTGACCGAAAAAATGCGCCAGAAAGCGAGCCTGATTGTAACTAGTTGATAGTCAAGCGGATAGCGGCAGAGGCGGAACCCGAACGTTGAGCGCATTGAAAAGGCTCGGTGAAGGGTAGGTCGGCGTTCCGAAGGAGCGCAAGCGAAAGAGAAACCCGACAATCCCGACATGAGCGGTGTCTGTCAGGTTTCTTCACCCCTGTAAAAACAGGGTCGGCGGAACCCGACCTACGGGTCTAATCATTTCGGTGTGACCGTGATCTGTGATCGCGGAGGTTTTGGTCCCACCGCAACCGGAACCCCAACAAAAAAACCCGAACCTTTAAGAAGGGTTCGGGCTAAAATCTTGCGGAGAATTGAGCTTATATCATCAATGGAGTACGAACTCGAACGGGAATGTAACCCAGATGGCGATCGGGCGGCCGTTCTGGATAGCGGGGGAAAATTCGCACAGCTTGGCGGCGGCCAATGCGGCCTCCTCGAAACCGGCTTGGGTACCGGAAGATTTGGCTATAAGCACGTCGCGAACTTTGCCAGTCTTGTCAACCAGAATTTTGACCCAGACGATACCTTCCGTTGACGATCGCCTGGCAAGGTGCGGATAATCGGGAACAACACGTTTTACAAACTTAGGCTGAACCTCGACTTTGATAAACGCAGTTGACGAAGGCAGGAAATCCTCGCTGATCTTAATAGAGGCTCCATCGCTGGAATAATCAAAGTCGGTCAGATTTACCTCGGCCAGCTCTTCCTTGGTCGCCAGGACAACATCTTCTTCCAATAGTTCATCATCGGCCACCGGCTTGGGAATACCGATTTTTGGCTGGGCGATATCCGGCTTGGTGATCTCAATTTGGGGTGGTTTTTGGGCCACGGGCGGTGGCGGTGGCAGATCCAGAACAGATTCAATCAATAAAGTTTCCAGAGTCACGACTTCTTCGGCTATGACAAGCTGATAGATGAACAAGCCACCCCAGATAACGGTCACAGCGCCAGCCATAATTAGCGTGGCCATCATCATATTCCACTGATACCAGCGCTTTAGTTCAAAAGCGCCGTATGGCATTGCGGCTGTGAAAACTGGTTTGGGAATCATGATTTTTTGTCGTTCTTTTTGCTTTCGGTCTAGTCTCTTCAGGACCAAACTCTTAGCCTATGACTTATACAATTCCATCAGGAACTTGTTCAACCCTCAGTTTCATCTGTCGCCGCGTCCGGCGCCATCTCTTGCGCCGTCTCCTGAGCCATAGCGCGGGCGGTTTCAATTATGCGCGTGTCGCGATCTTCCCATTTTCCCACCGCGTAGCGATATGAGAATCTGCCGTCCTCTTTAGTTAGTTCGGATACTTTTTTCTTCAGCTTAAGCGCTTTGGCGTTGTTCCATTGGCGCTCGAGCAGGTCGATATTGTCGAGTATCTCAACCATCGCCGAGAAACGCGCGTCCTCATTGATCAAGATAAGCGTATTGAGGCGATTATTGGCGTTGTTTTCTTCGGCGAGCATTTGCAAGAGTCCCAGGCCATGGATTACATAGCCAAGTGAATCATCGGCGTTGGGATCGCCGGGCAGGAATACCGGCAGAGTGTCAGCGTTGGGCATTCCGATCATCCAGAACACTTCGTTGGTGTTGTCCACCCAGAGTGTGAGCAGATTCGACGCTTTAACTTCGATTTCGTTTTCGGCTTCATCCGGATCGGGCAAATTAAATTCCATCGCCTGCGGCTGACTGAACACAGTTGTGACCATGTAGAAAATCAGAAGCAAGAACGCGATATCGACCATAGGCGTCATGTCTATTACTATAGACAACCTGCGTTTTGGTCGGCGTAAACCCTTCTTAACCGGTTTTGATCGTTCTGCTACAGCTCCTGACATTTTTTTATCCTTTAGATTCTATGCTCAGCAAAGCGGAATCTAGCTCCCCTCCGGCGTTTTTGGATCCGTTACCAGTTGGAAGCGCCGCAGATTATTTTTCTGCATAGTTTCCATCACCGTCTGCATGGCGCCGTAGCTGGCGTTTTCATCGGCCTTGATCACGACCAGCGCCAGCGGATTCTTTAAGCGAGCGAGATTGATATAGTAGTCAACCCGGCTTGGATCCGTTTCGGCGTATTTGCGCACCAAAGTCGTAATTTCCTGACCCTCGATTATCATAACCACCGACTGAAGATAATCGACGAAAACCGAATCGAGCTTGGTGACTGTGATATTAATAATATCCTTATCCGGAAGTTTGATCTGTGAATAAGACTTCGGAAGAGTCACCGCTTTGGTCTCTGGCGGTTTGAAAGTGGTCGTCGCCATGTAGAAAATCAAAAGCAGAAAGGCGATATCAACCATAGGGGTCATATCAATTCTGATAGAGACTCTTCTTTTGCCTTTAATCTTCACAGCGTTTCTATTCGTTTGTCTTTTAGCGCTACAATTTTCGCTTCATACAATCATGATTAAGCGTAAGCTCAGGCCGCCTTGCGTTCGGCCATTCTTGTTTTAAGCACCTGCTGAACCTCAAAAGTAGCTTCGTCGGTGACATAGTTGAAACTATCTACTTTGTTAACAAAGAAGTTATAGAAAAAGATACCCAGAATACCTGAGAAAAGTCCGCCGGCTGTGTTAACCAGGGCCTCAGAGATTCCGGTCGCCAGCGCGGAGGCGTCAATTGCACCGCCGACACCACCGGTAGCGGCGAATGCGCGGATCATGCCTATTGTTGTTCCCAGAAGACCGACCATTGTGGCGATAGAGGCGATAGTCGACATTGCAATCAGGTTGCGCTCAAGCAGCGGCCCCTCCAGAGCGTTGGCCTCTTCGACCGCGGCCTGAACAGCCTGAAGTTTCTTGTCGGAGTCTAGATTGGGGTCGTCCTGCACTCTGCAATACTCGCTCAGCCCCGCGCGCAGAACATTGGCTGTTGAGCCTCTCTGTTTGTCGCAGGCGGCCAGAGCGCCGTCAAAATCTCCTTTCTGCACCTTGCGAATAAAATCTTTGAAGAAAACCTGCACGGAGCTGGTTCCTTTGGCTTTGGCCAGAGAGAGAAAACGCTCAATCACGAACGCGAAGAGCATAAGGGCAATCATGAATAGCAGAACCACAAGATAGCCGCCCTCGTGAACAGAGTGCGCGATAGTGCCGGGGGGGAAGCCACCCAGATACACGAAAATCGCTATGCCGATCGCAAGCGACGCTACCGTGATTACTGTAATAAAGAGTGATTGTTTCACAGATCAATTACCTCCAAAGAATCTATTAATTTGCGTTATTTTTCAATGTATATCCGAGTTAGATCAAATCTCTTTATAAATCAGCGCCTATATCTCTACCGATTTGGTGGCGGCCATTGTAAAGGCGGCCAGACTGATATAAAAGCCAGTACTCACCAGACCGAGAAATGTCATCACACCGTAGCTATCGCCTAATTGCTTCAGACCACCAGCGGTGTCGAAACCATAATCCGAGCCTATCATAGAAAGGGCCATCATCAAAAGCCAGATACCGAATGGCGCCCAGCAATAACGAAACACTTTTTTTAGTTTGAGCGCGATTTCGTCATCGTCACCTTTAGCGGTAACCACGCTATAAATAATAAATCCCGACAATCCAAATGTCAGGAGAATATAGACGATAAAAAGAACTCCTGTAATCATCAGGATAATACCCGACGAAAACACAGCCGTCGCTGTACTCCCCAAATTCATAAGAGCGCCCGCTCCTGACCAGCTATAATAATCTTTGTCTATTCTAATTCGGGTGGCGCTTCCCTGAACGGCCTGGAAACCTGAGCCGTCATCGGCGACGCCACTAAGCTTGGTCTCAACCACAACTTCGGTAACAGTTTCAACATGACCCGAAAACCAGGGCGTAATTGGAACAAAAAACGCAATCAGCGCTAGAGCAAATACTCCGATTATGATTTGGCGTTCAAATTTTGAAATTCTTATTTCACGGAAATTACTCGTATCGCGAAGTTCATCGTGCTGCGTTCTTTTTTCTCTAACATGATCAACCAGGCGTTTTTCTTCGTCCGCTGAATCGAAAAGCTTTCCAATTTTGGACGGGCCAACATCAAAGCCGAAATACCTCAGACGTTCATCGTCTGTAATGCTCATTTGAGAAGTTTTTTTCTGGTCAGCCTGGTCGTTTGCCATAATTTAGACGATTACTTAATCACTAATTCGGGAACTGTTTGGGATCGTGGTTCTATGATTTGTAACTTCCGCCGCCAACATGCGATTTCTCTAAAAAATCGCTTCGCCCCCCAAGTCCCCTCGACCCTTTGGCCCGGCGAGCCAGCAATGTATAATAACATTTTGCTCCGGGTCAAGTCCGTTGAACCCAAGGCCCGCTTTGAATTTTGATTTTCCACCGGCTCTTGCGTCAAAACAACCGGAGGGCGTACGGGTTAGCGCTTTTAAGTCATGGGTTGGGCG
>JACZUZ010000323.1 GCA_022572905.1 Candidatus Zixiibacteriota bacterium
TAATGCGACCGACGCTGATATTTACTCCCGGTAGATTTGTGGATGACATACGCGGATATTTGATTCTCCTGGACAGAGTGGACCATAAGACATCAGAAGTCGGAGGAGTGAGAATAAACGATATTCGCAATCCCCAGAATCCGGTTATGATTCTCGCCGAAAGAGGATTGATGGAATTCATTGACGGTGGCAATACGATAAAATTCACTCTCTATGATGGCGAGATAAATGAACTAAATATGAAAGACCCGAGCGCCTACAAGCGCATTTCTTTCGGCAAGCAGATATTCTATGTGACCGGCGTCGGCTCTGAGCTTGTCCGTTCGGAATCGGGACACAAGACTGATCGGGAAATGAATATTGCTGAGATGGAAGATTATATTTCAAAAGTTAAGATGAGTATGAATCCGTTTCGCCAGCGAGCGACAACGCTAGTCTCGACTGAGTTCGAGTCTCTCTTCGATGATTCTGTGGCAACTTCCTACGCGAAAGACACAACGTATCTCAATATGAATGACTCAATGGCTCTTGTCGCATTTCGTGACCGAGTCAGTTCAGTTGAACGCAGGGTAGAGCGCACGATATCGCAAATCAAAGAACAGGAAAAGCTGGTAGCGCGATATCAGATCGAAATAAACAAGAAATACTCTATTCCGTTCGCGGGAGTCGTGTTTGTTCTCTTCGGGGCGCCTCTGGCAATTATGACCCGTCGCGGGGGCATGGGTTTTTCAATCGCGGTTTCATTGGGGATTTTTGTTCTCTATTGGGCCTCATTGATCGCCGGTGAAGATCTGGCCGACCGAGGTTTGATCGATCCCTATTCGGCTATGTGGGGAGCTAATGTGTTTGTCGGAATTATTGGTTTGTTCCTGATTTATCTTATGTACACTGAGCGGCCGATCACGGCGCTTTTGAGAAAGAGGAGTGAGACAACGTTATGAGGGGTAAGAATAGCCATTTAGGATCTTCGTCAATGTCATGAGCATACTGGATAGATATATATTAGTTCGATTCGCAAAAGCGTTGTTCATGGTGTCCATCAGTTTTGGGTTCCTGACTGTCGCTATCAATATGGTCGAGGAGTTACGAGATTTCATCGACCATGACGTATCGCTTAAAGATATTTTTACATACTATGTTTACTTTGCCGGGTGGGTGCTAAAGTCATTCTTGCCGATTTTTGTGTTTCTGGCCGGGCTATTTACGGTAGGTAGTCTGGCGCGAAGTAACGAACTAGATGCAATACGATCCAGCGGTATTTCTCTGGGCAGGTTCTCCGCTCCACTCATTGTCGCAGCCTGTGTGTTAAGCGTCGGACATTTCTATTACAATGAGTTTCTGTACCCGCCCGCCAATCGCACGAGGATTGAGCTCAAGGAATTCACAATCAAAAAACGATCACGGTCGCACGCCGTCAATAGATACAATCTCTTCCGCCAGATTTCCGATTCTGTTTTCTATGTAATTGATAAGTATAACGCTCCGGACAGGTTGGCGGAGGGAGTGAAGATATATTTTCGCGATGGAGCGAAATTGTCAAAATTCATAAGCGCTAAAACAATGACCTACAATAAGGGAGTCTGGACACTCAAAAACGCGACACTACGAACGTTTAGCGAAACTGAAGAAGAATATCAGGCGATGGATACTCTGCAAGCTCCTTATATCCGAGACGCACCATCGGAGCTTGAGCGCCGTCTTGGGAAACCGGAAGATATGAGCTATTCCGAACTGGAAGATTATATTGCGCTTATGAAACGAAGCGGAGGCGAATATCTGGCGGAACTGGTTGATCTAAAATTCAAATTATCTTTTCCGGTTGCCTCAATTATTGTAATGCTCCTTTGCATTCCGCTGGCGGTGAACCAAAAGAAGGGTGGCGTCGCTTTTTCGCTGTCAATGGCGTCCGGATTTATTCTGATCTACCTGGTGTCATTTAAGATCGTTAAGGCGCTGGGAGCGCATGGCTCAATTGATCCGGATATTGCAGCCTGGTCTGTAAATGGATCATTTGCACTCATAGCGCTGGCTTTGATAACGATCATGCGCAAATAAGTTGAGAGAGATCTCTTACCTCCTAATCTTAATCATGACAGGTATGCTCGTTATCTTAACTCGGCTCTATACCCAAGCGCCAGAAAACAAACGACCAGATATCGGTATATGTGTCCAGAATTTTCGAAAGTGGAGAGCCCTGACCATGTCCTGATTTCTTTTCCACCCTCATCAAAATAGGATTGCCGTTGGAATTCGCTGACTGAAGCAAAGCTGTCATCTTGCGTGCGTGAAGTGGATCAACTCTAGTATCGCTTTCGCCTGTTAAGATCATTATCGACGGATAACTTGCGCCGTCTTCGACATGATGATAAGGGCTGTATTTGTAAATGTATTCGAAATCTTCCGGCTTATCGGGGTCGCCGTATTCGGGTATCCAGAGCCGCGCAATCAGAAACTTGTGGTAGCGCACCATATCCAGTAGTGGTACCTGGCAAACTACGACAGAAAATAAATCCGGTCTTTGTACTAGCGCCGCGCCGACAAGAAGGCCTCCGTTTGAGCCACCCTGAATGACCAGCTTTTCTTTCGACGTATATCCCTTTTTGATCAAGTATTCAGCGGCGGCGATAAAATCATCGAACGTGTTTTGCTTGTTATCGAGCATGCCGGCTTTGTGCCACGCTTCGCCATACTCCCCTCCACCTCGGAGATGGACATCGATGTATATTCCGCCTTGCTCCAGGAACAGGAATCTGTTGCGCGCGAAGGATGGTGTCCGGCTTTGATTAAATCCGCCATAGCCATAAAGCAATGCGGGGGTTTGTTCGTTTTTAACTATATCTTTGCGACTAACCACAAACATGGTCACCTCGGTCCCGTCTTTAGACGGGAATGAAATCAATTCGGATTGATAGAGAGATTCATCTATGTCGGCGCTGACACGATCGAACAATTCAAGTTTATTCAAGTTCAGGTCATATCTGTACACCGCCGGCGGAACAAAGTACGATGAAAAATCCAGAAAAAATTCGGATCCGTTAACCTCTCCGGAAACTTCACCTACCGATCCAATTGTAGGTAATATGATCTCCTTGATCAGTTTTCCGTCTCGGTCGCACAACTCAATTTTCGAACTGGCGTTCACTAGGCGCGAAAGAATAATTTTGTCTCCCACCGGGGATATGTTTTCGATTTTGAATTCGGATTCCGGAACAATCTCGCGCCAGGCGCTTCGTTGCGGATTCTCCAGAGACGCTTCCATCAAACGGTACATCGGCGCGCCTTCATTAGTTAAGATCAAAACTCGATCATTTAACGGGTAGGCTTGATACATGGCCTCCACATCTTCGACCATCGTAACGAATTCAGAGT
>JACZUZ010000324.1 GCA_022572905.1 Candidatus Zixiibacteriota bacterium
GGAACTTGTTTTGAGAGTATATTAGGAATTTGGGATTGATTTTTTGTGATTTTATCTCTTAAATTTGTGATCTTTTCTTCCATAGAATTTATCTTATCTGGAAGTGATTTCGCTAGGTTTATTTGTTTAGCTGCATCTTTTTTTTGCTTTTTTAGGGTGTTAATCTCTTGAGAAAGAAGGTTTCTTTTGTGTCTAATGTCGTCTAAATCCTTCTTTAATTGGACCCAGGAATCATAATCTTTAATTAAAACGTCTAGGAGGGGGAGCTTATCTTGCTGGAACCTCTTCTTTAGATTTTCTTTGATCAATCCTGAATTTTCTTATAGGCAGGAACTTGGAACCGACGCAGAACAAACGCAGACACATATGGCGCAGACTACCGTGGCATTCTAGCTAACCGCTGAAACCGGGAGAGGGAAATGAAAACGTTTATTGAAACTATTATCAAGGCGCTGGTTGACAGTCCAGAGTCTGTTAATCTGAACGAGATTGTTGGCGAAAGGACCACTGTCTACGAACTGAGAGTGGCCCAGTCTGATTTGGGTAAAGTGATTGGCAAGAGAGGACAGACCGCACGATCAATCAGAACGCTTATCTCAGCGATTGCGGCCAAGCACGGCAAACGCGTGGTTCTCGAAATCCTGGAGTAGTATTGATAGATTTTACGAAGAATACAACTCGGAGAAACTACTAGAAGAAGCGTTGTGAAGAAACGTCGCGAAGAAACACCAGCTACCAGATAAGCGAATAATTATGTTGGAAAGTTCGATGACAGAGAGCAAAAAGAAGCCAGCCGCGCAGGATTTCATCGCAGTCGGTAAATTTGGCAGGACCCGCGGATTAAGGGGTGAGATTTATGTTACTCCCTACAATTCCGATCCTGAACGTATTCTTAGTCTTTCGTCTGCATTCCGATTGTCGGGAAAAGATAAGGCAAGTATCGAAATTGAGAAAAGCGGCGTGATTTCTAATCGTCCGGTGTTCAAATTAAGGGGCTATGATACACCGGAGGCCGTAGGAGCGCTGACCAACACGGAATTGTTTGTGCCCAGAGACCAGTTGGAGGATCTTCCTGAGGACAGCTATTTTACATTTGACTTGATTGGGCTAACGGTTGAAACAGTTGATGGGATTTCGCTCGGGACGATAAGGGAAGTCGATTCTTATCCCGCCAACGATGTTTATGTAATAAAAAAAGATTCAGGTGAGACTATTCTGTTTCCTGCCGTAAAGAAATTTGTAACGAAAATCGATCTTGAAAATAAATTGATGGTGGTTGATCCGCCGGACGGATTGCTTGAGATAAATAGGTAAATTATTATTTCAGAGCGCCAGGGCGATATGCCAGAACAGAATGCCAGAGGAAAATGAACGCTTCAAAACTAAAGATCGAAATAATAACACTATTCCCGTCTTATTTTGACGGTCCTCTCAGAGAATCAATTCTGGGTAGGGGCATTCGAGAAGGACTCTATAATATAGAGACTATTAATCTGCGCGAATTTGGCCTCGGAAAACACAAAGTAGTAGATAACGCCCCATTCGGCGGCGGCGGCGGGATGGCTTTAATGCTTGAACCTCTAACGAAGTGTCTTGAGTCTTTAGGTTATTCAGCTGACGATCCAAACGGATTTGAAAAAGATTGCCATCTGATATTGACTTCCGCCGCTGGTAAGAAATTCGAACAAAAACTTGCAGTGGAATATTCACTCGCCAGGCGCTTGACTATTATTTGTGGACATTACCTGGGAGTTGACGAGCGCTTGCTTTCGTTGTTCCCTATGGAAGAAATCTCAATAGGAGATTTCACTCTGACCGGTGGCGAACCTGCCGCGGCTGTGATGGTTGATGCTGTCTGCAGGCTTGTCCCCGGCGCTCTAAGGAATTTTTCGTCTGCGCAGGAAGATTCGCATCAGGAAGGAATTCTTGGAGCCCCGGTTTATACCAGGCCGGAAATTTACAGGGAGATGCCAACGCCAAAGGAACTCCTGAGCGGCGATCACAAAAAAGTCAAAGAATATCGGCGACAGAGCGCTTTGGAGAAAACCGAGAGAATGCGGCCGGATTTGCTCAGAAAAAAAGACATCTCCGAATCAGTAAGCCCGGACAAACAAAATCTTGCGCCCATTCAAAACGGAATTTGTTTAGAGTGAACGCACTGTTAAATGTAGAAATGAATCATTACCAAATAAAGCTTTAAGTAAAGCGAGGTGAATTATGGACGTTATTAATCAACTGGAAAAAGGATACATGCGCGACGATATTCCTGAGTTTTCTGCGGGCGACGAAGTGAAAGTTTCGGTTCGAATTCAGGAAGGCGACAAGACGCGCACGCAAATTTTCGCGGGAACAGTAATCGCACGACGCGGCTCCGGATCAGGAGAATCGTTCACAGTGCGAAAGCTCTCCTCGGGTGTTTATGTCGAGCGCGTATTTCCACTCCACAGTCCGAATATCGAAAAAATCGTACGTGTTCGCATGGGCAAAGTTCGCCGCAGTAAACTTTATTATCTGCGTGATATAACCGGCAAGGCGGCGCGTATCGAAGAAAAGTTCAAAACCGACTCGAAAAAAGCGAAATAAAGATTGCCGATAATCTGACCTAACGAAGTCACGCTATTCTCTGGCGCGCGCGGCGCTGCTACTTGCGGTCCCTGTTTGGCTTTCTTGCAGGACTAGCTCAGTTTCGTCGTCGAAAAAATATCTCATGCAAACGGCGTCGCACATTCTCTCAATTGTTGCGGAGGCCCGTCGTGAAATCATTGGCGCCGAAATTTATTCTAGCGAGTTCTATCGCAAAGAGCGCGCCGCATATCTTTTTTTCCGTAAGGATAAGACCAAAACAGCGCTGGGACTGAGCTACCATCCACAGGGGAGTGGGGCTGTTTGTCTGTCGGCGGGGAAAATTGAAATTAGAACTGGCGAGAAGCCGTTTCCGTTTTTCCAGAATGCGATTGGCGCAATTGTAACTAATGTGGAGCGGCTTCATAATGACCGCATCATCAAAATCGAATTTGAATTGTCCCAGAAAGCTGGCGCCGTGATATTGGAGGCAACCGGACCGGCGGGCAATATGTGGCTGCTCGATGGCAATTTCACAAAGCGCGCTGTTCTTCGTAACCGTAAGTTCGAATCCGGAGATAAATACGCTCCTCCCGCAGGAGCCAGCAAGAATCCTCTTGAAGAGTTGAACCGGGAGCGCTTGCTTGAAATGTCAGAGTCCGCAAACGAAGAGCTACTGTTTCGGGCGCTGGTAGCCAATTTCGGAGGTCTCAACGATACGCTAGCGCGAGAGGGTCTGTGCCGGGCTAATATCAATCCTGATTCGGAGTGTCGTGACATAAATTCGGATGACGCCTCAAGCA
>JACZUZ010000325.1 GCA_022572905.1 Candidatus Zixiibacteriota bacterium
CAAAAGGGGCGCCCGCCGACCTCGAAAACTCAGTATTAGCTGGCCGGGCCGGGCGTTATGTCATGCAGGCAACATTTTGTCCTTTAGGTAACATTGCGTTTGAGCCATTTCGTATTAAGGGCTATTTCATAAGCGCCATAGTTTTGGTCAGTGTCCGGCCGCCTGCTCTGAGGCGATAGAAATATATGCCAGAGGCGACTTTGGCGCCACTGGCTGATCTGGCGTCCCAGATGACTTCGTTCTCACCCGCTTCGTAGAATCCATCAGCGAGAGTTGCGACCTTTTCACCAAGAATATTGAAGATATCCAGAGTTACTTGGCCGGAGCTTGGCAAAGAGAACTTAATCCTGGTACTGGGATTAAACGGATTTGGATAGTTCTGCGCCAGAGCAAAATCCGACGGTAGAGTTGAAAGCTCTTTGGAGGTCAGCTCTCTGATTTCAAAGCGGTCGCCGTTCGCAGTAAATTCGAATGTTTCGATTGTAGCGCGACCGTCGACAGCAATCGTAAATAGATCACCTGACTTCAATCCCACTGCATCAGAGCTTTCAGCGCCATAGACTGGCGTGAACATCAGTTTTCCGCCAGCGGAAGTAATGCCATAACCAACCAGAACTTCATTCTTGTCCAGAATCTCGATTGGCGTACCGCCGCTAACAGTACGACCGTCCAGAACAAGACCACCCGAATAGATATCCAGAGAGATAGGGGTTGGGTTGAGTCTGCCTTCAATTCCTAATTTGGCCAGAACTCCAACCGGTTCATCACCGATATACTCGTCATCAATAATTGGCGCGCTGTTGAATCCGGGGTAAATTAGAGTACTCGAATTAAATACTTTGAGCCAGTATCCGAAGCATGGGCGCATTGTCAGTAAAGTGGAGAACTCGACCAGCGCTGGGTCGTAGGTCAACCCGCCGTCGTCATATCCCAGAACTATTCGGAGATTGCCTTCTTGTGAAACAAGCGCCGAAGCGGTGGGCAATTCGACCGGTGGCAGATAAGAAACCAGATTCCAATTCGCTTCAAGATTTATTGGCGCGTTGACCAACTCCTGCAATCCGCTGAATGTCAATTCAACACATTGCGCGCCCTGCGGAAGAGATTCGATGTTGATAAAGTAGCCATGCAAGTGATCGGCTGAGGTGAGCGTTGAGAACTCAACCAGATCGGGATCGAATGTTAAAGCGACCTCCTCAAAACTTCGAATGACATCCACATACTGCATGATCGGACCAAACAATGCCTGGACGTCGTCTATTTCAGTGTCGACGTTCCAGGAAATCAAGCTCCACCCCAAACCGAGACAGATCGTTTTGTCTGTCGAGCCGTCGAAGTTGAGACACACTTCCTGACGGTCGCCGTCGAATGTCCAGGTATTGTTTCCTGTCGCTTCGGTGGGCATGCCGTTAATATAGAAGGTAATTATGTCGCCGGGATCGGCGCCGTCATCTTCTTCGGTTGTCGGATCATCGCGATAAACCGGCATGAATCCATAGGAACCGGCGCTTGTGACAAAGTATGATCCGACATGATCTCCGTCGGGATCAAACGCGTCCACAACAGATCCGACCGGAAGGGGAACGCCCAGGAATGTATTGGTGTTGCAAAAGAACTCCATTGACTCCTGAGTTTCGTTGACTGTGCTGACAGGAGTCAGAACAACTTCCAACCCGAGCGCGCCGAAGTTAATATCCTCGAGAGTATTCGGATAATAGCCCTCGGCGTAGGCGTAGACAGTGTATGGCACAACAAACAACTGCTGGAACTTGAACGAACCGTTGAAGTCAGTTATTTGTTCGGCGAATTGTGTTCCTTGCGGGAAATTATCCCAGATTTGCACAGTTGCGCCGGGGATTTCATTCCCAGCTGTGTCGATCACGCGCCCGCAGATTACATTAGCGCTGGAGTCAATTACGATTCCACCCGGGAAGAATACAGGTGAAGAGAACGGAGGCATAGGGAAGAAGCAGTCCACTTCGATTGCAGATTGGAATGTATCTATCGGCACAATGCCGCCTTCGGTTATCCCGCTGAATATTTCAAAGTAAAGATTGGCGACTTTACCGTCGCCCGGAGGAAGCGCCAGGCCGTTATCCCGGAAGATAATTCGAACCTGTCGCAAAGAGTTGTCAATGGTGAATTCAAGGAACTCGAATCCCTCCAGACGGGTTCCTACAAACGAAACCGAATCCAGGAAGATTTTGGACGAAGCCCACTCCAGCGGAATATCCAATAGGCAAATAGGGCCGCTGTTGATAAAGTTGACCGGCACTTTGACTTTGCTACCCGGAGTTCCCGGAACAGTAGACACATAAAGCGTATCTACGCTGGGCGGAGGGTTCACAAATAATTGCACCCTGAAGGTTTGCGGAGTTCCGAGAATACCACTGTCTGCGTCGACACGGAATTCGCACCAATAGAGACCGATTGCAAGACCGTCGTTGTTGATAGTAATTACTACCTGACCTGGAGTGGCGCCACTCAACGGAGCTACCGTAATACCGCTTGAGTCCGGATCAATCTGAGAAGTGCAAATATGCGCTGTGTCCATAGTTTTTAGGAACGATGTCGTACAGCTATCATACCAGCACCCCATTGGAGTGATACTCCAGCCGAACGAATTATCTGGGCGGAGAGCGTTAAAGATTCGCAGGGTGTCGATTTTCATAATCGGAACATCTACCTGCGAGGATAATTCAAATAGTGTCTTTGAAAGTCCGAGCATTCCTTCAGGTGTCGCGGGATTAACAATCAGGACTACAGCGAAATACTGGGGCGAGTTAAAGATACCGCTGTCTGCGTCAACCTGGAATGCGCAAACATACGTCGCTGGCGCCAGTCCCTGATTGTCCACGCTAATAAACGCTGTATCCGGGGTCACACCCGAAAGTGGAGCAACGTCAATCCAAGCGGGGAAGAGTGAATCAACAATTAGGACAGTATCGGTCCCGTTAATCATAACCGACCCGAGTTTGGTAATTGTCCAGCCAAAGTCGGGACCGGTTCCTGCGTTTGAAAGCAATAGGATATCGCCGCCGATGAAAGGTGTATCGACTGACGACTCAAAGATAAACAACGTGTCCGAAATGCTCAGAATTGACGAATCCGGAGGGATGACAGGATTAATGGTCATACAGATCACTACAGTCTGCGGGCTGTTTATCGCGCTGTCGGCTGATACGAACCATGTTTCGCAGAATGTTCCGACTCCTTGAACTAATGCAGGGTTGACATGAACAAGAGCCGTATCGTTCGTCGTGCCGGATTGCTTGTTGAACGAAGCGAAACTTCCAACCTGTATATCGGGAAATATTGAGTAGGCCAGTGGCTGGTTGTTTGAATTAATGAATACAGTGTTGAA
>JACZUZ010000326.1 GCA_022572905.1 Candidatus Zixiibacteriota bacterium
TGAGGCGGTGGTCAATCGCAGGGTGTCAGTTCTGCTCCTCCGAATACATGCGCAATAACTTTCATGGCGTCGCCAATGTCCAAAGAACCGCTCGCATCAGTATCCGCGTCCACAACACATAAAGGAGTTCTGCCGCCCTGGAAAATAAATTTGATTAAGAAAGTCGCATCTCCAACATTGACATCTCCGCCTCCATCCGCATCACCCCTGACACATGGATCACAGCTATCCAGCAGTCCGTTATCGTAGATCGTGAAAGTATTGTAAACTGAGAATTGTTGCCCCGCAATTTCGTTGCCAGTAACTTCAATCGTATATTCTCCGGGAGCCAAACCGCTTACCGAGTAGTAATCCCTGTATGTACATCCGAATGTACCGCAACTAATAAGTATTTGGCCTTGTTCGGCGCATACTGAAATATTCGAGGTGATTAGCGCTGTGAACTTTAGCGTATCATTCGAAATGCTGAAACCCGTGAATTCAGCCTTGATGCAGACAAAAGCTTCACCTGCGAGTTCAATTTCAACCGCGCCCGCCTGTGGGGGCTCGACTGAATTCACGTAAACCGACTGCGCGCCGACATCGCTGTTACTAAATCCGGTAATGAAGAACAGCGCGAAAATAAATGTGATCGTGTGCTTTTTCATTGCGCATCTCCCTTCAATTGCAGAACTAAAAAGTCCTATTCGCAGAGATAGCGCTGAAGGGTCTAAAAGGAAAGTTAACTCTTTTTTTGAGTTTAGCAAGCGGGAAATCGCTGAAGAAGACTTGTAGCGCATCTTCTGCGCCGGAAGGCGCTTTACCGTAACCCGTCCTACACAAGCGATTCCGGCAAGAGCCGTTTCATCACGGCGATCTGGCCCTTATGATGAGCCTCGTGTTCAATCAGGTGATACAATATCCATTCAATCGTAAAGCGCTTGCCCGCATTTGCGGCGTCACCGGGATCAAGCGGCGCAATTTCGCGCGCGAGATCATCATCAGTGAGCGCTCTTAGACAATCAAATGTCTCCTTGCGCGTCCGGTCCATAATCTCTAAATAATAATCCAGCTCCTCACCGCTTACCTGTGCGATCCCCAACCTTATGGGAAAAGCCAGCTTCCACTCTTCTTCGTCCATTTCCTTGCGCATTATATCCTCGCCAATCCACGAACGCTCGGCGGCGGCTATGTGTAACAGGAGCGTTCCGATTGATTCAACCTTGTCGTTTGGATACCAGGCCAACTGAGCGGGATTGAGATCGGCGACATATTTCTTCGTCTGCTCGCTCACATCCTCCATCTGCGCTAAGTATGCCCCAACTCGCGGCGTTAATCCGGGGATTGGTGTAATTGTGAATTTTGTTTCGGTCATGGGTTTACTCATTTCTTATAGTTCACTTTGACTACACGACCCGAAGGTGGGGGAATTCCTAATTCCCGGACATATCCCGTGGCCAGGTCCAATAGATAAACCCTGTCCGGAATGCTGTGACTCAATAGAGTCCTGATAGATCCTGTCACAATGAAAAGATGTTCGTTCAGCGCATAGCCTTCAAACGGCTTCTGAATCTTGTCAGACTTCAATTCATACAACTTCTTGCCTGATTCGTCTATTGAAACATAAGTGTGGGTCTTTTGGTCAAATATTAGAAAGCATATCCCGTTTGATATCTTCACAGGCCTACCGGGAAACTTTACCGCCTTCAATTGATGGGTTTCGAGATCAAAAAGTCTAGTCT
Source organism: Candidatus Zixiibacteriota bacterium (assembly GCA_022572905.1). Lineage (GTDB taxonomy): Bacteria > Zixibacteria > MSB-5A5 > GN15 > JACZUZ01 > JACZUZ01. The sequence continues at coordinate 1,722 of JACZUZ010000326.1, forward strand.
GATAGCCATGGTAGTAGATCGCGGTCCGTTCAGACGCTGAGAAACCACCTAATCTTGTCAAACTTGGGTTGAGTCCAGATTCAATAAGTGTCAACTCGCGCGTATTACGATCATAGAGATATATACTATATACAGTTGGAATCTCCATACGCTCCCGATGCGTCAAACCTCCAGGTTTTTTATTCTGCGCTTTCAAGAGCGCCTTCGACAAAGTCGGAGACGGCTCATAAAACACGGGATTACTTAACTCATCTGCGCCAAGCTGTCTTTCTACATGCTCTTGATGACCCTCGAGGAAGAGTGACCTTGGTATGAAAGGGTAGCTTATTCTATATGAGCTGATTTCTCGTTGCATAAGTCGTATTCTTGTTTTCTCTCCGGAACTGAGATCAAAAACTGCGTATTCAGCTCTACTCCAACTTGGCGGATATCCCCCGCCGGTAATGGTAGACCCGAACATTTCAACGCTTTCAACGTCGGAAAACGGATCGCTTTGTTTCGTGGTTGAAGCATTATCTATAAGATTATCCTTAGAAAGAATTAACCATATGACCGCCAAACTAAGAAAAGTAAGAATTTTCATTATTCGCACTTGCAGAATCTTTCTAGAAAACCGTATGCCCTACTAATCCGCTCACTTCCACAATATATATCAAAAAAGCAGCCCCGTAGGTCAAGCCTCGTAGGTCGAAACCCTTGTGGTTTCGACTATTTAATTATTCTCCGTATTCTCCGGAGGTAGTGGGATCATCTTTCACACCCCAGTCTGAATCATATACTCCAGCCGCGAGATACTCCGCAAAAGATGAATGTAGCCAATCAAGAGGCTTCTTTTCAGTGGGCGGCAGATGTCCACATCTGCCCCGGCTTCGAGGGAAAAATATTAGTCAACACCCTGGCGCTAGCGCACTGTGGCTATTAACCTACAAAGACTGACGATGTGTCATTTCTCCAACTCCCGCCCGATGTCTTTCTTCAAGCGTATATAAGTCACCTGCGCGATCGCGAGAAGTTTGCCTTCGCTATCATTCAGGGAAATCTCGGTCGGGCAAAGCGTGCGCCCGGCTTTGATAACGCACGCGGTTGCGGTCACCCGGTCAAGCGCCGGCGCCAGAAAGCGAATGTTCATATCTGTTGTGGTCAGCGTGTCCTCAACTCCGATCAAGGTTTGAATAGCAAAACAAGCGGCGGTATCGGCCAACGCCATGAGCGCCCCGCCATGCAACGAAACGAAGATTCCGTCGAGGGTCCCGTCGCGAACCATGCTCATTTTGCAGGTCCCGGGTGAGAGTTCATCAAGCTCGATTTTCAGAGTCTTGACCAAAGGTATCCGATTGATAATAGCGACGATTTTCTCACGCAGATCGGCGGAAAGCTGATTCGTCACTAATTTATCTTCTAAGTTATTGTCTAGCACAGATAATTCCTTCTCGAGAATTACTAGTTCCCCTTAATAAGGCGTCAAATCCCATATCACCCATATACCATATTTCTATATATAGCCTCTTTTCTGCCCGAGGCAAATCCGCCT
>JACZUZ010000327.1 GCA_022572905.1 Candidatus Zixiibacteriota bacterium
GTTTTCCCATTGGCTTTTTTCACTCTGGAAGTCAATTTTTTTCGAAACGCTTGGGCGCCGCCACTTCAATATGAGGTCTTACCTGCAGATGGTTCAGCTTTTGAGGCCACTTCCTGATCCTAAACTACCTGATAAGATAGTTCGGCATTCTATAGAGCGATGTGGCCACTTACGTGTGGCAATGTTCACAGTTTTGGCAAGGACAGGGACTGACGCCATACTTTTCTCCACTACTAAGGGCAATATCTTTATGGCAAAAACCCTGAGCTGTCCGACGTCTCGAAAGCGGCTGATTGCAGCAGATTGCGCTCGATTGCGCTCTACCCTATATTCTTCGCTTGATATTTTGTCCTAGAGATATTTTCGTGATTATCGCCAAGATTCTCGCTGGACGAAAGATGCGAACAGGATCAAGGCCCACAGAATCAAAACCCACAGAAATAAAGCCTACAGAATCAAAGCCGGTGGCTGGCGCTTTTTTTGAACAATCGAAACAATATACTTATGACGCCAAAATTGGAAAACACGATATTCGAAAACCCACATAGGAAAACACCAGATAGGAATTGTAACGCGAATGAAGCACCGTGAGAGAATAGAGAGAATAATAGCGGGCGAGAAAGTAGATCGGCCCGCGGTTTCGATGTGGCGTCATTTTTATCATCTTGAATCGACGGCCCAGGGATTGTGTGACGCGATGGTAGGTTTTCAGCGCGAATATGACTGGGATATAATGAAAATTAATCCGCGCGCAAGCTATCACATGGAGGATTGGGGCAACGAACTTGACTGGTCCAATGACGAGCTTAAGAAACACTCCAAGACAAAATTCGCTGTTGAAACAATTGACGACTGGGACAAAATAATAGAACTGCCGATGGACTCTCCTGTATTGGGGGAACATCTCGAAGCGGTTTCTCTTATTCGCAAAGAGATTGGAAATGATCTTCCAATCGTGATGACAATGTTCACGCCGCTGTCAATAGCCGGAGACCTGGTTAAAGATGACAACACTTTGCTGGAACACCTGAGGGAGAATCCCGAAAAAGTAAAATCCGCTCTGGGGCGAATCGCTAAGACATTCGCTAACTACGCGAAAGAACTGCGAAACGCAGGTGCCGACGGACTCTTTTACGCTACGACGCAATGGGCCTCCCGGACGCTGTTAACATTTGACGAATACCTGGAGTTCGGGAAACCATTTGACTTGATTCCGCTTGAAGCCACCGGAGATGGCGCTCTGAATATTTTACATGTTTGCGCGTCTGAGAATTATTTGAGCGAACTGGCGAACTATCCCGCTCAAATTGTCAATTGGGATGATTCCGATCCAACCAATTTAAATGTCAAAACAGGAACGGACGCAGTTTCCCCCAAGACTGTTATGGCCGGAATTGATCACAGGGGATGGCTTCAATCGGGTACGCCAAAGGATATCGAACTGAAGATTCGTGAAACCGCCGCGCAGGCGCCAGAAACCGGATTCATATTTGGACCGGGTTGCTCAATCGCCCCCGAAACTCCCTCTGAGAATCTTAGAGCGCTGAGAGATACAATCGAAAGTCTGAAACATTAATATCAGGTAGTGACATGTCGGACAATAAAGGAAAGTTGTTTGCAAGATTACTCGATGAAGTAAGTAATTCACTAAAGGCGGCGACATCATCTGAAAGCGCGCTGGAATCGGTTGTCAAGATACTCAGTTCTGAAGTTGAATATTTCACATGGACAGGTTTTTATTTGATTGATGGCGACGAACTGCATCTTGGGCCATATGTGGGCAAACCAACACCACATACCAGAATCAAAGTTGGACAGGGCATCTGCGGATCTGCCGCCGAAAAGTGTGAAACGATAATTGTTGATGACGTAGACTCTGACCCGCGCTATCTGGCCTGCTCGCTCGAAACAAAATCCGAAATAGTAGTCCCGCTTATGGACGAAGACAAATGTCTCGGCGAAATCGATATAGACTCTGATTCGAAGACGGCTTTTTCGGAAGTGGACGCAGAGTTTTTGGAGCGAGTCGCGGCGCTGGTTACTGAGAAACTAAAATCACTTGTCCGATAGTCTGAGGAGAGATTATTATGTTCTGGGGAATTATACTGGTTCTGGTAGGGCTATTTATTCTGCTCGAACGCACAGGCGTTCTCGCGCTGTCATTCGGGGATTACTTGATCCCCGCTATACTTATAGCCTGGGGCGGCAAAGTCATCTTGTCAAAAAGAAAGAGATAGCTGGTATTTGTCTCAAGTAAGCGCCGGTTCGCAGAGGGTTTTATTCTTCTTCAAGTTCTATCAGCGCGCCGTGAGTCGATTCAGGGTGAATGAAAGCTATTTTCTTGCCAAGAGCTCCAATGCGGGGAACTTTGTCGATTAACTCAATTCCCTGACGTTCTAGCTCCACTAGTTTTTCTTCAATATTCTCGCATGTGAAGCAGGTGTGATGAAGCCCCTCTCCTCTCTTCTCGAGAAACTTCGCTATCACTCCGCCATTCCCGATATCCCCCGTATCCGCCAAAAGCTCAATCCTCCCGATCCCGGAATGACGGGGAAAGTCGAGAAAACATACTTCCAATGACTGATCCGGAACTTTTACTCTATCGGAAACTTTCAGGTCAGGGCAAATTATGCGATACGATTTGATCGCGGCGTCTATATTTTTTACCGCAATACCAATATGAGAAAGCGCCCAGCTCAATATATAATCACTCTAGCTTATGGATTGCGTTCACTCATTCGGATTCGAACCCTAATTCCCGGATGATTCGTTTTCAGCGGCTTCTCTATAAGTTTTGATCTTATCAAAATATATTTCATTTTCAAGCAAAGTTGATGACATCGCTTTCTTCCAGCGTCCCGCCTCGAAAAGTAAAGTCTGCGGAGTGTACACCTGCCCGGTGTCTCCACGAGTAGACACAACAAAGGTTGTAAGATGCGCTATTGCTGTGTCGGCCACAATCGTCACACTGTCCAGATAAGTTGAAATCGAACTATCTCCCGAGGCGTGGCCGGGTCCGGTAAATTGGGGTCGAGCGAGATACTTGGGAAGAGGATTTTCTTCCCGAAAGTAAGTCAATTCATTTTCCCAGAATACTGTATAATCTTGAGCTCTTACTCGCCAATAGATTTCCTGTATGACCAGATTTATTTCCCTTTTCGCGCGAGCGTTCCTTTCGACTTCGCTATCGTCTGTGTGCGCCCGCGAAGAAATTAGAAGCGAGGCCAGCAACAAAAGAACCACTAGGTATCTCATCACTCCAGACTTGTTAGCTTTCAGCGTTTTGGGCGCTTCGCATCTGGTAACGGTTGGTAAGTCGATTGTCGTCAATGCGCTTTGATTCCTAATCTTCGGCATG
>JACZUZ010000328.1 GCA_022572905.1 Candidatus Zixiibacteriota bacterium
TTTGATCTTCAATGACAATATTCAAAAACGGTCTCCACTGGAGTTCTGTTGCTTTCTTCATCTCTTCCACCTGATCGGTCATTTTTGAGTAGGTAACACGAAGTGTTCCTATAGCTATTACGACGAGAACCCAGGGAAGCAATGTGTGAGCCTTATGCGATACTTTCTCTAAAAGAGTACTCTTACCCTCATTCTCCACAGCGTTATTCAGCTCTTTTCCCTCACCCTCCAAAATATTTGCCCCACTTCTCGTCAACGAGTTTTTTGGTCTTGGCGTCCATGACAATATCTTCAGGCCATTCGCGGGAGTAGCCTTCCGATTCCCAGTGGCGGGTCGCGTCAACGCCCATTTTATAGCCCACACCCATAGCGTCTCCCGCGTGGTCTAAGATATCAACCGGGCCTTGTATCATCTCAATATCGCGCATCGGGTCAACGTTGTTGCCCCAGCGCCACATGACTTCATCGACATTCTGCACATCGGTGTCTTCATCGACCACCACAATACATTTGGAGAACATCATCTGCCCGGTTCCCCAGATTGAGTTCATTATTTTGCGGGCGTGGTGCGGGTATTCTTTTTTGATTTTGACAAAGATGAAATTATGAAAATTCCCGAATATGGGCATGTTGATATCAATTATTTCCGGCAGTTGCATGCGAATTAGCGGCAGGAACACGCGTTCGGTGGCTTTGCCCATGTAATAATCTTCCTGCGGGGGTTTGCCGACTATGATTGTTTGATAAACGGGATTCTTGCGATGGGTGATCGCGGTGACATGATAGACCGGGAATTGATCGGCCAGCGAATACACGCCGGTGTGATCGCCGAAGGGACCCTCAAGGCGCTCTTCGCTCGGATCAACATAGCCTTCAATAACAAAATCCGCTTCGGCGGGAACGTGCAGATCAATCGTTTTGCACTTAACCATGCGCGCCGCCCTCTCGCGAATGAACCCCGCGACAATCATTTCATCTATATCCGGCGGCATTGGCGCTGTGGCGGCGTAGGCGCAGGCCGGGTCGCCTCCGATAGCGCAGGCGATTTCCACGCGGCCGTTTTTTTCTTCGTACTTGCGAAAGTTGAATGCGCCGTCGTGGTGCATGTGTATGTGCATGCCGGTTGTGTTTTTGTCGTAGACTTGCAGGCGATACATTCCGGCGTTTTGTGTTTCGGTTTGGGGATTGCGCGTGAACACTTGCGGCATTGTGATGAAACGCCCGCCGTCCTCCGGCCAGCATTTGATAATCGGCAGCGCGCCCAGATCGACATCATCGCCGGTCATCACTACATCCTGGCAGGCTCCCGATCCAACAACTTTGGGCAAGAAACTCGCGGCTTTGGCCAGCGCGGGGAGCTCTTTTAACTTTTCGAGCGTGCTCATGTATTTGCGCGGGCGGATCAACTCGGAGATTGATCCGGCGATTTCGTCGAACTTGCGCCCCCCGAATGCGATTTCCATGCGGCGGTAAGAGCCCATGGAATTAATCAACACCGGAAATTTCGAGCCTTCGACATTCTCAAAGAGCAAAGCCTTGCCGCCGTAATTTCCTTCGGCGTCGCGCATTTTTGAATGGCGGTCGCAGATTTCGGATATTTCAAGAATTGGCGAAACCTGCTCTGAGATGCGGACCAGCTCGCCCTCGCTCTCAAGGGCGGATATAAAGTCAGCCAGGTTCTCGATTTTGAATTTGGTGGATTTGTTAGCGTTCATGTGGCCCAATATATGGTCCCGGTAGCGGAGCCGCCAACTGACTAAGTCAGCCTTCCGGCCCTCCCATGTGGATATTGGAGTAACTTGCGACCCAGAGCCCCCCTTGTAAAATCAACGATTTGGGGCTTTATTGTTTCCCGGTTATGATTATTCCCTCAATTCTCCCGCATCGACGCAACTATTCGAGCGATATTATGATCGATTCCCCCATGCAAAGGATGAATCTTGCAGGCGTTTGATAATTTCTGGGCGGTGGCGGTCGACTATGCCTGGGGTCTCCCTCTGGTGGTACTTCTCATCGGCGCTGGTGTGTACTTTCTGATTGCCAGCCTGATCGCCAGCGGGTTCAAGCCAATTCGCACCCTCAAGCATACCTTTGATATTATCCGCGGCAAATTCGACGATCCCAACGACCCAGGCGAGATCAGCCATTTTCAGGCTCTGACTTCGGCGCTTTCGGCCACGATCGGTATGGGAAATATCGGCGGGGTGGCTATTGCAATTTCGCTGGGAGGTCCGGGGGCTATTTTCTGGATGTGGGTTGCCGGGGCTGTGGGCATGGCCACGAAGTTTTTTACCTGTACGCTAGCGTGTTTTTACCGCAAGAAAGACGAGGATGGAATAATGCAGGGCGGGCCGATGTATTTTATCGAAGTCGGCCTGGGCAAAAAATTCAAACCGCTTTCGATTATGTTCGCCGTGTTCGGAATGATCGGATGCCTGGCGCTTTTTCAATCAAACCAACTGGCGGGGTTACTTGACGCGCATTGGGGCGTTAATCGCTGGTTTACCGGAATTGTTTCGACTGCTATCGTAGCTGTAGTTATTCTCGGCGGAATCACTCGCGTTGGACTCGTTACCGCGCGTGTTGTGCCAGCGATGGTTGTTCTCTATTTCGGTTCGGCCATGTTCATTCTGCTCATGAATTTCCAACAGGTTCCGGCGCTGTTTGGATCGATTTTCGCTTCGGCTTTCGGTGGCGAGGCGGCTCTCGGCGGCGCGGCGGGTGTTGCGTTTCGCGAGGTGATGGGTACAGGAGTTAAGCGCGCGGCGTTCTCAAACGAAGCGGGAATCGGCACAGCGGCAATGGCGCATGGCGCGGCCAAAACCAAAGAGCCCGTGCGCGAGGGGTTGGTCGCAATGATGGGACCATTTCTTGATACGCACATTGTTTGCACTCTGACGGCGCTGGTGATTTTGAGCGCCGGGATTGGCGCCAGCGGAGATGGCGTGGTAATGACTGTGAACGCTTTCGATAAAGGGATTCCGGGAGTGGGGCGGATTATTTTAGCGATTGTTATAACGCTGTTCGCTGTTTCGACTATGATTTCTTATTCGTATTACAGTCTCAAATGTTCGCGCTATTTGTTCGGGAAGAAATTCGGTGACTACTATATCTATATATATTTGATTTCGATTTTGTTAGCGGCGACCTGGGCGCAGGATACGATAATCAATATTATCGACACCGCTTTCGCTATGATGGCTATTCCGAACTTAATTGGAACGCTACTACTTTCTCCAATAGTTTTCGCCGCGCTAAAAGATTATTATGCGCGCATGAAGATATAGTCTATCATTGAATTATTCGGCTATACTAGCTGTCCGCGCATAATAGTCACCGCTTTCCCTCCCAGA
>JACZUZ010000329.1 GCA_022572905.1 Candidatus Zixiibacteriota bacterium
TCTCCTACGATCTCCTCGAGAATATCTTCAAGCGTGACGAATCCGGCGGCTCCTCCGAATTCATCTACTACAATCGCGGCGTGGACTTTCTTGGCTTTAAAGTCTTTGAAAAGTTCACTGGTCTTGATTCGGCTGGGTATGAAGTACGGCTTTCTCATGTAATCGGCTATTGAGAATCTCTCGGGATCTGTGGGTGGATTTATGAAAATATCTTTGATATAGAGTACTCCTACTATCTTATCAAGCGATTCCTCATAGATCGGATAACGAGAGTGTCCGTGTGTTCTGGATATTTTTCTGACTTCAGCCAATGGGGTCTTTATCTCGAAAGCTACCAGGTCTACCCGGGGCGTCATCACTTCCTGCGCCTCCATACTACTTAGCTGTAGTACTCCTTCAATCATCTCCCCTTCCACTTCCGCTATCAGTTTTTCACTCGCTCCAACCTGATCAGCCAGCGATTCAATCGCTCTCTCTACAATTTCTTCCTTGAGTTCGCTGGATAGTCGGGAGGACGTTCCCTGTCGGGCAAGCGCTCTTTGTTGGAAACGTACATAAGCTTTGCTGAGAGTGAATACGACTCGCAAAGCTGGAATGAGACGAAAGAAGCGGCTGTCTAGTCTTTGCAGCGATTTTCGGCGAGGAAGTATCTCGATTACCAGAAAGGTAATCGCCGTCAGAACTAAAAGACAAATCCCGAAAGACAAATAAGTGGGGAGATTAGTTACGACAGCAAGATCAGGCCCGATGACATATGACAATGCCGCTACCAGCGAGAACGCAACCCACTTAAACAGATTTGCGGCGTGAGTGAACGCCAAGGGAGTCTCGGAAAGGTAGACCAATAATTTGCGGTGAGATTCCTTTGCGTTCGGTAATAGTTCATCGATCTGATCGGGATCAATATAAACGGACACAGAGAAAACCGTAACCAGATATGTTACATAAGTGTAAACCGCCCAGACGATAATGGAAATTAATTCAGCCAAAATTATTAGGGGTTATGTTAGGAGCTTTGATTCCGGATTTCGCTAAGATAATGTCTTTCACGCTCTTTCATTTTTCTCTCCAATTTGTCGTTGTCATGTTCATATCCCAGGACATGCAGGATACCATGACAGGCCAGACTCAGAATCTCATGTTTGAACGAATGACCTCTTTCCAACGCCTGTGACTGGGCTTTATCAACCGAAATATAAATTTCTCCCAATTCACTCGACCCCGCGACTTTTCTGAAGTCGAACGACAATACATCGGTGGGTTTATCTTTACCGCGATACTTGCGGTTAAGCCGTCTTAGCCGCGAATTATCGCTGATTATTATATTCATTTGAGAGTTTGGAGAAACGCGTTCACCTTCGCCAATTACTTTCGCCAGGAGAAACAACTCCTTGCGAGGCGCTCTTCGCGAAGATTCTTTAAACACATTCAAAAGCATTCTGTTAAATAAGTTTATCCTATTTTTATACTCTGGCGACGGCGGCAGCGCCGGTACTTGGATAGCGAATGCGTTGATGAAACACGCCATTTATTATCTGGGCGAATGATTTTCGAATTTTAGCAAGGTCTGCCAGAGTCAGATTGCACTCTTCAAGCTCTCCTGAGTGGTAGCGGCTATCTATGATTTTCTGAATGAGTGAATCCACACGCGCAGGAGTTGGGTCTTCAAGAGTTCTGCTAGCGGCCTCGACACTATCGGCAAGCATTACCACTGCAGTTTCTTTGGTTTGAGGCCGCGGCCCGGGATATCGAAATTCCGACTCAACATCCGGGGACGCCCCCTGTTTGAGAGCTTTGTCGTAGAAAAAAGACATCACCATTGTGCCGTGATGTTCATCAATGAAATTAAGCACGGCATCGGGAAGATCGGCTTCCTCTCCGGTCTGGCGACCCTTCTTGACATGCGAAGCCAGGATAATCGCCGACATCGTAGGCGTTAGTTGATCATGTTTTGACTTGAGTCCTATCTGATTTTCAATAAAGTACTCCGGAATTTCCATTTTCCCGATGTCATGGTAATAAGAGCCTACTCTGGCAAGGAGCGAATTTGCGCCAATTGATCGGGCGGCGGATTCCGATAGCGCTCCAACCATAATAGAATGGTGATAGGTTCCGGGAGACTCAAGCGCCAGTCTGCGTAAGAGTGGACGGTTCAAATCAGATAATTCCAGTAGCGTTATATCTGTTGTAAATCCAAAAAGCGATTCAAATAAAGGGAGGAAACCCAGCGCGAGGATTGGCGTTAGCGCCGCTCCTGCGAGGCCATAGTAAATGTCGTGCATGAAATCGACAGACGCGTCAAGTCGCAACGAGCCCAGAATCAATGCAAGCGCTGTCGAGACACCCGCCAGATAGAGTATTGTCCTATAGAAGCTGGTTCGCTGACGAACGCCGGCTACAGAATACGCCCCCACGGAACCGGCGAACACGCAGAATAATGTCAGCTCAAAACTGAATCGATGCAATGAGCCGATAAGTATGGCGGAGAAAAAAGAAGATACAACTCCGAATCGCGTTCCGAATAGAACCCCAAGCAAAATTGGAGCGAGGGCGACCGGATACAAGTACACGCTTAGATTCCAGCGCTGGCCGGAAAGTTCTGTCGACAATATTTCCAGTCCCTGTATCATTACAAGATTCAGACCGAAAATCAATAAAGTGGCAAGAAGCTTTGGATTCGAGTCGAAAATATCCTCTCTGAAGACTTTCAGATAGAGGAAAAGGAGCGCGAAGATCGTGGCCACCAAACATAATCTCAACACGACCGGTTTATAAGCCTGTAGCAAACTTTCATCATACGAAACTCGCTTAACGTACTCTGTATATTCTTCTAAAAGCGCCGCCTGCTTTTCATCGACTACCGACCCAGCTCTCACAACAAGATCACCCTCAGCCGCACGATCTTTGACAAGACTGATGGAAGAATAGGCCGCGCTCTCCCTCGCCGCCATCTCATGATGATTGAGCTTGAGATTGGAAATAATAAAATGACGACCCAGTTCATAGTGCAATTCGACGTTTATCAATTCATCACGAGATATCTTGTTTAGCGCTTCTAGCAAAGCGGATCGGGCGGTTGCTATGTCCATTACCGCCTCGGGCGCGAGAAGAGTCTGCCTGCCAGAAATATTCACAACTATTGGCCGTCCGAGGTACTCGTCCAGAGCTGAAAGAGATTGGAGCGTTCCTGTGTAATAGATTTTTTCTGAGAGAATCCGGGCGATGCGATCATGCGCTTTCCAGAGAGATTTCTCCGCGTAAGACTCGCGAAGAGCCCCACTTGATACAAACGGAAAATTACTGGATAGCTTTTCGGAAAAAACTACAAC
>JACZUZ010000330.1 GCA_022572905.1 Candidatus Zixiibacteriota bacterium
GAAGATTGTGGACATTTTCCTGAAAGAGTACCAATCCGGAGCGATTCAAATTGAAAAGCTCTACGAAGAGCCCGAAAGTCAAACCGGTGGTTTTCGCGCTGTATTCAAGGAATTTGACACCTGATCAATCAACCAGCGCTTGATTTCTATCCGAACGGACGCAGATTAAGTGTTAGCGCGAATATTATAATTGAAATCCAGCCCATTACTTTCGCGTTGGAGCTAACCGGAATCTGATCATCGAGAGTCGGTCCATGAAAAGGGCCGAAGAACACCGCCAGAAATCCGTAGAACCACCATCCCGGCCAATAGAATCCCGCCAAGAACAATCCGGCCATAGTAAAGTAGGCGACTAGTCGCTGTTTTTTCCCGAACATTCCGTAGACGATATGTCCGCCATCTAGCTGGCTAATTGGGAGCAGATTCAGGGCGGTCACCAATAGCCCGACCCAGCCCGCGAAAGCCGCTGGCGCAAGATCAACAGAGGGACCAAGAGAATCCCCGAACATCATATCGCCGAGAAAGGACATCAGTATAGACTCGTATTCGAAGCTGAATAGTCCGCGACTCGTAGGGTCGGTTTGCAATAATCCTATCCAGACCGCGATTACCGCAACGATAAATCCTGCTATCGGACCTGCCGCTCCGACTTCGATCAAGTCCCTACGGTTTTCAATTGGAGACTTGAATCGGATTACAGCGCCGAAAGTCCCGAGTTGGGTTGGCGCCGGAATGAAAAAGGGAAGCGTAACCTTGATTTTTCTACGAACACCTGCGAAGTAATGCCCGAATTCATGAGCCAGAAGAATTCCCATAAGCCAACCGGCAAAATTCAGTCCCCATCCGATATCCCATAGTTCAGAGCGAGAAATCCAATCCAGCAAACCCACAGGCGCCGCAATCGTAGATTCTGTCGAGACCAGGAACAGGTATCTATAGTATGATGGAAAAATCAGAACGGTTAGGACAGTGACCAGAAATAGAATCAGGTGTTTCCACGGAATCTTGCTCTTGCTCCCACGTTTGATCCTAAGCAATGTAGCGCCGGTAGAATCTCTATTCCAGCTTGCATCGAGCGATTCTTCTTCAAGCGCGCTTAAGAGTGAGCGAATATCCAGCTGAGCGCCGATATCCACGCCCTCGATACGAATCACAGTCACTCGACGTATCTGCCCGACGGCAGTAACCGAAAAGCCAGGGGGGAGCTTTTCCGCCACAACTCTAGCTATATCATTTTGATCAACCATCGCAATAATTCAGCGCCAATCTTGTCTTAATTTCCACATTCTGGTTATTGCGTTTCCAGGATTCAACAACACGAACACACGCATTCACAATAATCCTCTCCGAAAACCCTCCCTGCGGCCTCTTCCTGCCGACCGGCCAAGATACTATAACGAATTGAACCGGCCGTAAAAAAAGAAAACAAGAAAAGAAAACCCAAAAAGAAAAGATATAAAAAGGGAGCAAGGGCTTTCGCCCTCGCTCCCTTCGCTCAACAAAAACTGTGTCTAAAGAGACGCAATTTCTAAGATGAAACTACGGACCAACACTACAATTAGGAAGCTCGAAAGCTCCCGGAGCGCAAGGTTGCAGACACAGATAGTAATCGAGTAGATAAAGCACGTCGAGCTGATCGACATTACCATCGTCGTTCATGTCACCAGTGTACTTGAACGGGAATGGTCCCGGTCCGCTGCCATTAACATGGTTGGACAGATAGAGAACGTCAGCCAGATCGGTCGTCAAGTCGTTATTCACGTCACCGCGTCCGTATCCGGCATACTTATTAACCAAGTCGGCCAGGCCGTTGAATTGGTCAAAAATGCTGGCGTCCACGAGACCGGACGGTAACACTGAACTAGGGGGTGACAGTGAAGTAAACGTAAAGTCGGCCACCGCCAACTCTATGCCGTCACCCGGAGCAATGTCGTAATTGCCGAATGTCCACACACCTTCAAAGTCATCTGCACCCGACTCAAAGACAGCCATTCCTGCTTGCGCCGTAATTCCGGCATACTGCGGAAGTGACGCCCATGGGAAGAGTGAATCCATCTGATTTGCGCTGTAGAGGAACTGCGGTCCGTCGGCCGCACGGGCGCGAATCGGGCCACCGTCGGCTCCACAACCAAACGGAACTTTGATATAACCAGCGGCTACCTGTTTATCAGCGGGAGCGGCAGGATCATACCAATGGGCAACAGAACTGGCCACATCACCGACCATTTTCTCATTGCCGAATCCACCAAAGCCATTGTCATTGTCATGCATTGATCCAGCGCGCAATCCAAAGATGGTATCAGTACGCTGTTGGTCGCGAATTGATATCTCGGCGCGCATCAAACGGAAACTTGCCAAAGCCAGAACATCATGAGCGCCATAGAAGGTCTCTCTGGTGCTAAGGCCGATGGTAGAATCCGGAAGATAGTCAACCGGACTCAAGTTCCAGTTCCATGTACCCGTACCATTTGGAGGCGCGAAGTCGCGAGCTGAATCAATCCAGGACGCGGCCGCGATTTCACCAAATACAGGCGTATAGGATGCGCCGTTGTCAAATGACATCTCAGTAAGCAACTGATTTGTCAGATGAGCGGGCCGACAGGTATTAGTGCAGAAGTTAGGATCAGCGGCGACATTCTCCCAAAAAGGTGCGCCAAAGCTGAGCGGGAATCCGGTCATCGCCATTCTATGCTGAGAAATGCCCCACCAACGCCATCCGTCAAACAGCTCACCAAAGTCGGAGAGAGCTGTGTAGCCGTCAACGTTATAGCTGTTATTGCCAGCATTCCTGAAACCCTGATCAAAACCATTGTTAAAGCAGATGATGCTATTAGCGCCGGCAATACCAAATGTCAGAATAACCGAATCCTGCAAACAGCCACCGACAAGTCTTAGAGTGATTTCCGGGCACTCAGCGCCGGTAGAATCATTCAGGAAGTAATCGGGATCGTTAGTGCAAATGGTCGCATATAAATCATGCGCGCCACGAGTCACCGCCGGGCCGTTAACACAGAGTGTAATATCTGCAACATCACCAGGAGCATACCGATCGCCGGGAAGTGGGGAGACGACTCCGCCTATGTCTCCGCAGAGGCCAACAGAAATGACATCCGGAATTACCGCAGCCTTGTAGGACAGACGGCTTGAGGCGTCATATGAATCGATCTCTGCGAGTGTAACACTCTTCTCGGTGTTCATAAGTCCGAGCTTCGCAAGCCTGCCAACGTCAGTGTAAGCATTAGCGACCGCATCCATCTTATCCTGCAAATAGGATGAGACAGCTGTGGAAGTAATGAATTCACCTGACACTCCGGATGGCGGAGAGGCGG
>JACZUZ010000331.1 GCA_022572905.1 Candidatus Zixiibacteriota bacterium
ACAAAATTGGCCGCCAGATCCGCTGATGTAAAAGAATTATCTATAACTTCGGCGGAACCGATTGAATTAGAAAACACAGAGACGGCGATTCCCGCTGTGTCCGCCCTCAAGGCATGGTACGCGTAGCCTGCCGAAACAAGCCTTGTGCGGGGCATGATTTCCGCATCGGCGCCGACGGTGATTCCAAGGTACCTGATCGTGTCTTCAAAAATATCGTCTGGCAAAGCGACGTCTGAGCCAAGTATGTATTCGAATAACCCATCAACAGTGGTTATGTTCTGAAAACCGCTGTTCCATTTATCGTTGCCGGCGGCGCTGGCATCCCAGATGATGAATTTTACCATATAAGTGTCGTCAGCGACCGGATCCCCAACAGCGTCAGTCAGGATTCCCTGATAGTTAATTAGCTGAGGGACAGCAGATTGGGCCGAATTGAGCGAGAATGCGCCCGCGCAAATTACGGCAAGTGTGAAAATTAAAAAACGCTTCATAGCGCGCCTCCTTGTGAGTAGGTTGTGGGTAATTGAAGAGCTTCTTGTGTCAATTTTCTAAGCATTCAAGTTGTGTGACTTACGATGTCAACAGTAACAATTGTATCACGCATTAGATAAGAACAGAATATCTGTTAAATAAACTTCCCGCCAAAGAGTAATTTCACGAGATAGGTAATTGTGTCGGGACAGTCCCGGCGCTAGACTACTTCCCAAAAATAGCAGACGACGCGCTGTCTGTCAAGAGCCAATTTGAGTATGTCACGAGTCAGGAAAATCAAATTGAAGTGAGAATAAGGCTGTATTTTTTCATATTCACACTCCTGTTCTCTTCTACTAGTATAAAGTAGGGAAATACATAGCGACTTGCGATCCCTCAAAGAGGTCAACTTCACCTCCAGTTGTAGCGGTTGAAGCCCGAGCCCGCAGATAATATATTGTCGTTGAAGTCCCATTAACACCGTAAATGCGTAAGGTAGTTATTGGTACATAGGTGGTGCCTCCTATCACGCCGTCCAGACTAACTTTGTTGTAACCATGCGGTGTTCCGGTTGGAACCGTTGTCCATCCCATTTCGATGTTACCGTGATATGTGCTGACATCATAATCCACATGTGCCGTGGCTATGACAACTACATATCCTGATCTGGGATGAGATATCGAGATTCGATTTATAGTTTTCCAGCTGGATGAGAGGTCGTGTGAATTGCCGACACCGTTTGTGTTGTTCCAGTCAATGCCAGGTTCGTCAACAATATCAAGATCCAGAATGGAATTATTCAAAATCTCAAACGATCCCACCGCATTTGAGGCTATTTCCGAAGCCTCGACAGAATTTGCCGCCAGATCCGACGAGGTCAAGGAATTATCAATGACTTCGCTTGAGCCGATTGAATTAGGAAACACCGAGACTGCAATCCCCGCTGTATCAGCCCTTAGTGCATGGTACGCGTAGCCTGCCGAAACAAGCCTAGTGCGCGGGCTGATTTCCGCATCGGTATTAACGGTGATTCCCAGATATCTGATAGTGTCTTCAAAAATATCGTCTGGCAAAGTGACATTCGAGCAAGTATGTATTCAAATAAACCATCTACGGTGTTAACGGTCTGAAAGCCGCTGTTCCATAAATCGGCGGCGGCGGCGCTAGCGTCCCAGATGATGAATTTGACCTGATAAGCGTCGTTTACGACCGGATCCCCGGCGGCGTCAGTCAGGATTCCCTGATAGTTAATTAGCTGAGGGACCGCAGATTGGGCTGATTTGAGCGAGAATGCCCCCGCGCAAATCAGGGCAAGTGAGAAAATTAAAAAACGCTTCATAGCGCGTCTCCTTGTGAGTAGGTTGTGAGTAATTCTGACTAATTGAAGAGCTTCTTGTGTCAATTTTCAAAGCATTCAAATGGTGTGACTTAGAGCGTCAATATTTCCAAGTGAAACACGCAGTAGATAGGAACCAAATATCTGTTAAATAAACTTCCCGCCAAAGAGTAATTTCACGAGATAGGTAATTGTGTCGGGACAGTCCCGACTCCAGGCTACATCTAAGAAGATTGCAAAGACTCGCCGTCTGTCAAGAAAGGATTTGAGGGCGTAAAGAGCTGGGAGGAGACGAAATGAAGCGAGAATTATGCGCTGGTATTTTAGTTTCCAAACCTATTTTCCAAACAATACTCCAAACATAATTCGAAAATCGGGGATGTCCCCAAAACCAAAGCGCGCTTCAATGTTATAGCGCTTGGCGCCGCGCATAGGAATACGCGCGCCGGCTGTAAGAGATAAGCCCAATTCGCTGTCACTCCCGCCCTTGTCGCCCGAATTGAACGCCAGAGTGGGTCCGGCAGAGCCATAAAGTTTTACTCCCGACTCAGGCAAAGAAATCAAATACCAGCGCAAATCCAGATTGAGAGTTGTAGTTGTAGCGTTATCGCCAAAACCAATATCGACGCTCGGAACTACCCGCGCCTGCGGGCCGAACCTACCCATAACAGCAAACGCGCCAACTACGAACTGATCCGGGTCCTGCCCCAGCCCGGCACGAAGACCAAAAGCATGGCCGGATTTTGCGTATGCGGTTGGAGTCGAGAAAAAACAGAATACAATTGCGGCCAGAATTGCGGTGTTTTTATTTCGTAACATAAGCGTATGCCTCTACGATATCTTAAATTATTGTTGGTTGTTCATACTATCTATATCTATCGCAGGAATAAAAGCGCTTTGCAAGACGATTTCAACTAATTTCTGCGCATAAGAAAATCTCCACCTGCCCAGTCAAAAGTGGATCATCCTTCGCTTGACTCAACATTGCCTCCCCCCCATCTTGAGGTTCTGGCGCGAGGGCCAGCCCGGGGCAAAATTGTCTCGCGAGAATGGCGGAATTGGTAGACGCGCTGGATTTAGGATCCAGTCCTTCACCGGGTGGGGGTTCGAGTCCCCCTTCTCGCAAAAAAAATGGACCAAGTTTTGAATTCCGCTTACGACGAGAAAGAGACACAAGAATCTTGATGAACATCGAAAAAGAAAATACGAAATCACTAGAGTCTTTGGAGAAGATTGAAGAAACGCTTGATCAGGAAACTGCATCCTCCGAAACGACTCAAAATACTCCTCCCGGAGAACAGAATGGTTCGCTCATCGTTGAAATAACATCGGCGAAGGGACTTTCCAGAAAACTCGCAATCAAAACGGCGGTCGAAACTGTTGATCTGGAATTCGAGAAGGAATATCGCAAAATCCAGAAGAGCATAACACTCAAAGGATTCCGCCGAGGACATGCGCCGCTTAAGATGATTCGCAATATGTACGGCTCCCAAGTCCGCGGCGATGTTCTGGAGCGT
>JACZUZ010000332.1 GCA_022572905.1 Candidatus Zixiibacteriota bacterium
CATAATTGCATCTGTTTTCAAGAGCGCCCCGATAAGTGCGAACGGGAACAGCAAATTCTTGAAACTTAACGAGCGAACAATACCTCGAACGTTTATAAATTTTATGGGGAACTCCAGAGAGTCGCGCTTCTTGTACTCGATTCCCCGCTTGGTTCCAATGAAAGTTATCTCGCACGAGTCCGGACCTAATACCATTGTAAGCTTTCTTGCAATCGCTAACGCGGGATAAAAATGCCCTCCGGTGCCGCCGCCCGCTATTATTACTCTAATCGGATTCATTTTATCCAGCCGTCCCTCCGTCGCGAGAGATTGAGAAGAATTCCCACCATCAGTGAGGACATTACCAAAGAGAAACCGCCATACGATATAAACGGCAATGGCAGACCGGTTGTCGGCAATAGAGAAACAACAACGCCAATATTTACGGCAATGTTAAAAAACAGACAAAGTGTAATTCCCGAAGCCAACAAATAGCCAAATCTGTCAGGCTGTTGTGACGCTATGCGCAATCCTCTATAGAGCACTATGAAGAACAAAGTCAGAAGCGCCGCAAGCCCTATAAATCCGAGTTCCTCACCTATCGCCGCGAAAATGAAATCCGTGTGCGGGTATGGTAAGAAAAATAACTTCTGACGCCCGTCACCCAGTCCAACTCCAAAGGCGCCTCCCGAGCCCATTGTTAATATGGCTTGCTTGACTTGATAGCTGCCTTCCAGCGGATCTTGCAATGTTGAAATATAATCACGCACTCGTGCAATTTTGTATCCAAATCCCAGAACAAGAATCCCGGCTACCGCTACCAACGATGACGCGGCCGCTCCCAAGTGAAGTAAACGCGCTCCTGCCATGAAGAAAATCGAAACAACAGTGAGGCCGAGAACGATGGTCACGCCTAAATCTGGTTCCAGCAATATCAAAAGCAAAACGAGTCCGATGACAGGGGCATAAGGAACAAGCAAATTACGGTAATCTCGCAAATCGCGAGTTGTTCGCGATAACGAAAACGCCAAATAGTAGACCAGAGCGATTTTTGCGAATTCCGAGGGTTGTACCGTCAATGGTCCCCAAAATATCCAGCGCTGCGCTTCGTTGCGAGCGGGCATAAAGAAAGTCATCGACAGCGTAATGACAGCCGCAAGGATAAAAAGTGGTGTGTATCTCCCGAGTTTCTTCAAATCTATATAGTAAACGCCAATCATAGCGAAAGCTGAAACAGCCATCCAAATCAGTTGTCTTTTGAGAAAATGCGTGTGCGATCCGAAACGATTCTCGGCAAGCATTGATGATGTTGAATACACCATTACAACACCTACCAAAACCAATACAAGAAAAGAATACAAGAGAACACTATCCTCGCGACTCTTATTTCCAAGTCTGATGTTTCCCAGAATACTTTTTCCGAGATTGCTAATTGCCAATTGCGTTTGCTCCTTCAAATCTTCCAGCTATTTTTGAGACGGCATCCTTAAAGCACTTTCCGCGATGCGCAAAGCCCTCAAACATATCCAGGCTATCGCAAGCCGGTGAAAGTAGAATCGTTTCTCCCGGCCGCGCCGCCTCAAACAGTTTCTCCACAGCTTCATACATGCTGTCCGCAAACTCCACTCCTACGGTCCTTCCGAGAGCGTCGAAAATTTCACTTCGCGCATCACCGATTGCAACAACGCCACACACACGCTCTGAGACTACATGCGCCAGTGGTTTGAAATCATCATCTGTTGAGCTTCCTCCCAGAATCAAACGAATTGGAGCCGTGACCGATCCGATCGCGGTGATCGCAGCGCCAACATTAGTGGCCTTTGAGTCATTCACGAAATGAACACCGTTGACACGAGCGATGCTCTCAAGCCGATGCTCAAGTCCGCGAAACTCCAGCAGCGCCTTGCGTATCGAATCCGGACGAACGCCGCAGACCAGAGCCATAGACGATGCGGCCATTGCGTTTTCGATGTTATGCGCTCCCGGAGCGCCAAGTTCGGATGTTTCCAGAATCTTATGCGTCCGTCCGTCTGTCGTGGCGCAAAGCGAGTCGCCCTTCAGAAAAACTCCCCTCGAATCTTCCTGTATAGCGGCGCTATCCAGAGCGTCAAGCGTTCCGAAATATTTCTTTTTCGCGTGCGTTATTATTGAACGCGCGTCTAGCTCACTCGACTCCGCATTTAACACAAGCGTGTCATGTGTGTTTTGATTTTCAGTAATGCGAAGTTTTTCCTCGCGATAAGTTTTTAGTGATCCATGTCGTTCTAAATGATCCGGACTGATATTTAGTATAGCCGCGACCGACGGAGCGAATTGTTCAATAAACTCTAGCTGAAAACTGGATATTTCCGCAACTGCATATCCGCGAGAGCTCAGTCGCGCAACCTGATCACAGAGCGGAGCGCCGAGGTTGCCACAGGGTATCGACTCCTGACCGTCCGCCATTAGAATATTGTGAAGCATCATTGTTGTCGTTGACTTTCCATTGGATCCGGTAATCCCGAGTAGCATTCCACGCAAATTCCACGAGCCGATTTCAATTTCAGAAAAAATTGGAATCCCGGCGTCGCGAAGTTTTTTGACTATCGGAGATTTTGATGTCACACCCGGAGAAATCACTACAAAATCTGTTTTGAGCAACGCGTCGGTGTGGCCATCGACTTCATAGCTAACGCCGAGACTCTCCAACTCCTTTATTTGATCAGCTAACTTGTCGCGTGACTGAAAATCGCTCACGAAGGCGGCTCCACCAAACTCTTTAATCAATCGAGTAGCTGCCATTCCGGAGAGTCCCATTCCAATCACCCCGATTGTTCTCCCTTTAATTCTTTCTCCACTCATCATTGAATCTCTTACCAACGCTAGCGCACTTTCAATGTGGATAGCGCCAGCATTGCAAGTAACGCTCCCAGAATCCAGAACCTCACTACTACCTTTTGCTCCGGCCAGCCCAATAATTCAAAGTGGTGATGTATCGGAGCCATTTTGAGTACGCGCTTGCCCCGGAACTTAAACGACAACACTTGCGCAATAACTGACAGCGCCTCGACAACAAATACGCCGCCGAGAATCACAAAAAGAAGTTCTTGCTTAATCAGAATAGCGATAGCGCCAAGCGCGCCACCCAATGTCAATGCGCCTGTGTCACCCATGAAAACTTCGGCTGGGTGTGAATTGAACCACAGAAATCCGAGCGACGCTCCGACCGCAGCGCCGCAATAAATCGCCAACTCTCCCGCTCCGACCATATAATCCATTTGCAAATAGCTCGAATAATCCTGACGGCCAGAGATATATGTCAACGCAGCGAATGCCACAAAGCAAATT
>JACZUZ010000333.1 GCA_022572905.1 Candidatus Zixiibacteriota bacterium
AAGCAATGTCTCGTCATTTCCTAAGGATTGGAGAGACTTTACAATATCATGATACGCTTGCCAGTTCCGGGCGGCCTTGCCCGTCCCGCCATAGACGACCAAATTCCGGGGGTTTTCGGCCACGTCTTCGTTGAGATTGTTCTGCAACATGCGCAAAGCGGCTTCCTGGGACCAACCTTTGCAGATGAGCCGCGATCCGGTTCTGGTTTTGATTGGAGTGTATTTCATTATTGATTGAGGTGTCGTTTTTAAGAGAGTCAGACTTTGAACATTGCAAAGCTGACAAAAATATACTGCGGAGTCAAAGCCATAGCAAAAGGATGCGCCAAAAAGGATGTGAGCAAAAGAACGAAAATAAGTCGGCACTATTGAACTCCAGACCTCCTCACATATTGTGGCGCCCGATTATTGAACTTGTCTTGAATCCTTTTCTCGCCGATAATGACAATGAGGCGCTCGGGGGAGGGTCAGGAAGTCTTGGACCGCTCATCCAGATATCAGATAACCCATTTTACACGGTCTTGAACAGAAAAAATCTAATTAGAAGCAATCTATCCGAACACGACACAGTCAGAAACGATCCTAGTCAGAAAATATGGACAAATTTGTAATCACAGGCGGCAAAGCTCTCGAAGGAAAAATCAAAGTCGAGGGATCAAAAAACTCCGCTCTACCCTTGATAGCCGCAAGCCTGCTAGTTGATCACGGCGAAACGGTTTTGTCAAATATCCCCGCTCTGCGAGATATTGAGACAATGATTGAACTCATTCGTCATCTCGGCGCAAAGGTCGAGTATGACGCCGCGGCCGGGAATCTTACTATTAACGCCGAGGACTTAACAAGCGACACAGCTCCTTATGATCTTTTGAGACAAATGCGCGGCGCATTTGTTGTCTTGGGGCCTATTCTGGCTCGTCTTGGTCACGCCAAAGTTTCTCTCCCGGGCGGATGTTCTCTTGGCGCTCGACCAGTTGATTATCATATCAAAGGGCTGCGTGCTATGGGCGCAGAGATAAGCGTTTCCGAAGGTTATGTGATTGCCAAAAAATCAAAAGGAAAAGACTCTACTGTTTACTTTGATCGCCCGACTCACACTGGAACCGAAAATATTCTCTTTGCGGCGGCGCTCGGAAGTGGGAGAACAATTATTATCAACGCCGCCTGCGATCCGGAAGTTGCGGATGTCGCGAATTATTTAATTTCGGCCGGAGCCAATATCGCTGGCGCCGGAACTCCGCGCATCGAAGTTGAGGCGGTTGAAAAACTTAATCCGGTTAGCTATGAAGTCGCCGGTGACAGATTGGTGGCCGGAACATATTTGTTTGCCGCGGCGGCCACAGGCGGCAAATTGGAAACTACCGGCGTAAATCCGCAGGAGCTTGAGATTGTAATCGAAAAACTAACGGAAATGGGTTGCACTCTGGAAACAAAAGAGAGGTCAATTAAAATTTCCGCTCCGGCGAGACTTAAGGCTACATCTGTTGTGACATTTCCTTATCCGGGTTTCCCGACAGACTTGCAGGCCTGCATGGCCGCGGCTATGACAGTCGCCGACGGAACCAGCAGACTGCGCGAAACGGTTTTTGACGATCGCTTCGGGCATGCCATGGAAATGCGCCGACTCGGAGCGGAAATTACCATATCATCCGACGAAGCTCTCATAACCGGAGTCTCGGAGCTAAAAGGGACAACTGTGATGGCCGGAGATATACGAGCAGGCGCAGGACTTGTTATCGCTTGTCTGGCGGCTCGGAAACAATCTGAGATTCGACGTGTTTATCATATCGATAGAGGGTATGCGCATTTGGAAGACAAACTGCGAACACTGGGAGCGGAAATCGAGCGAAAGTCCGAATAATAAGAAAGCCAGCGAGTCCCGACAAGAGGGAGCGCTAAAGCGCGAATTTACTCAAAACGCGCTACGTATGTCAGCGATTTACTGGAAAGAGAGAGATAAACCCTGATGAAAATGACTAGAGTTATCTGGAAAGTTCTGTCATTCAGAATGCAAGTGATTACAATACCTCTGCTCCTGGCGATTTCGCTGGGGACAATATTCCCCGCGCAAACGGAGGCCCAGGAAATCTATTTCGGGAAGAACAAAGTTATTTACCGGGATTTCGAGTGGACATATATTCAATCCAAACATTTCGACATTTACTATTATGACGAACAGTATGATCTAGCCCGATTTTCCGCTCAGGTCCTGGAGGATGCATATGATCAGATAACCGAAGAGCTGGATTATACTCTGCGTTCGCGTGTGCCGATTTTCATTTATCTTTCACATAATGATTTCCAGCAGACAAATATTACATCCGGCTTACTGCCTGAAGGCGTGGGCGGATTTACAGAGGCTTTTAAGAAGCGAATCGTAATTCCATTCACCGGCTCTTATGAAGATTATCGTCATGTGCTTCATCATGAGCTGACTCATGCTGTAATATATGATATGCTTTTCGGGAGTTCTCTGAGCTCAATACTGTCACGTCAGCGTCTTTTCAATTTGCCACTCTGGTTTGCGGAAGGTTATGCGGAATTCAGTTCGCGGGGTGGATGGGATTACTGGTCGGACATGATTGTTCGCGACGCCACAATCAATAACTATCTGCAGCCGCCGGAATACATGGGCGGCTATCTGGCATACAAAGAAGGCCAGGCGTTCATTGGATTCATTGTGGAGAAATACGGAGTTGACAAACTCGGCGAAATCCTTCGAAAAGGAAAAGCCACATTAAGCATGAGTCGCGCCACTAATTCCGCCCTGGGAGAAAAACTGGGGAAAGTGTGGCAGGAATTTTCGCTTGAGATGAAGAAGCGTTACTGGCCGGAAATAGCCAAACGTCAAACCCCCAAAGCGTTCGCCAAACCTCTTACCAACCATAAAAAAGACGGAAGTTTCTTTAATCAAAAACCTACCTTCTCACCCACTGAAAATCATCTGGCGATATTTACCGACAGATCGGATTACACTGAAATCTTCCTGATCTCCGCCAAAGACGGAAGCAAGATTAGTAAATTAACCAAAGCCTCTCGTTCCGGCGATCTGGAATCGCTTCACTCCTATCTGTCCGGTATTAGCTTTTCTCCCGACGGTAAAAATATTGTCTTCGTGGCCAAATCAGAGGGTTACGATGCGCTCTTCTTCATGGACGTGCATAGCAAGAAAACATATCTGAAAA
Source organism: Candidatus Zixiibacteriota bacterium (assembly GCA_022572905.1). GTDB lineage: Bacteria > Zixibacteria > MSB-5A5 > GN15 > JACZUZ01 > JACZUZ01. The sequence goes on from JACZUZ010000333.1 coordinate 3,183, forward strand.
AGCGCATCGAATCCAGTGGCTTGCTCTCTCCCTCTTGGTCGCCGGATGGCAAGAGTATCGCTTTCGCGCAATTATCGGCCGGGCATCGTGATATTGCTGTATACAACATAGAAAGCGAT
>JACZUZ010000010.1:0-12682 GCA_022572905.1 Candidatus Zixiibacteriota bacterium
TCCCGCAGTGTCTCGATGTGACTGTAACGCGCTGCCAGGTCTAGCGTTATGGGATATTCCCAATCAGGCGCCTACTTTGCTCAGTACACATTGCAGGACATGAATTAGAAGAGTTCGGAGGAACAAAATGATTTATACACGATTCAAAAGAGTCAAGATTAACAATCCCGACCACAGTGTTATCAAATGGGTTGTCGCTTTCCTGATATTCATGGGAACGCTGACATTTACGGTGTGGGATGTTGAAGGCGCGCAGGTTGACACAAATGATCCAATCACTGTAGAATCTCAGCGCTAATTTTTCGCCCTTTCATTCTCTCACGCGCAGACATCGTTTATTCGTACTAAAATATGTTCCGTCATAAATATTGCCCATCAGAACGACGCTACTCTAGCGTCGACACGTCGAATTCGAGACACGTCTCGTAGCGGCCAGAGCGCGAGCGCCAGAGCCATCATTCCGTCACATTTCGTGTTCTCATCCCATGTAGCTCCGCGCAGTTCGTCCTCAAGCGACCACACTCGTCCGTTCTTATCCGCAATCTCAAAGCGCTCATAGGCGAGATGCTTCCTGACATGAAACATCTCAAGATTTGTTAAAAGTTCGGCTTTGCTTTTTTCATTGAACAGGAATGGTATCGGCCCGACATCTCGTAATTCGGCAATTACGACGTCTCCCAATCCGGTGGCGTCGAGTACCACTCTTCCGGGGAAATTTCTCTGGCGCATACGGATTTTTTCGAAAACAAAGTTCCATTCCATTTCCTGAAAGCGCTCTACAGCGACGACCCGCGCGAATCCGTCCCGCCTCACTGCCACAGTTATCCCAACAGTCGCCGTTCGTTTGCGAGCAAGGTCCCAACCGGAAATAAAGTATATCTTGTCATCTGATAATTTGTCAGGTGTTTCGTAATCTGCGTCTCGCTTTAAGGCGGCGTCAACATAATCCGAGCCCACGATTTCGCGCCCGGAATCGACAAAAACCCCCATGATATTCTGCGCTACTCTTTGCGGAGAAAACAATTCAATACGCTGGTTAATATATTCACGCGACACAAACGGGTTTTCGCGTGTGTCGCCTATCTGCGCATATCCTATTTCCGGGTTATCCGCCAGGTCGCGCATTTTTTGATAGAACCAATTCTTTCCGTTTGGAGTAGAAACCAGGTCCAGCTCTCCGCGCCTGTCGGCCAAACGCATCATTATCACCTCCTCGACCACATACTCCGCGGACGATTCAAAAGCGACTTCATCGAAAATGAAATAATCATAATCATTTCCAAGCAGATATTCGCCGCGATTTTGGGTTGAGCGCGCCTCTATTTCGCTACCATTTCCAAATGTTATTTTGGGGAATGGAGTATGAGTGACATCGCGAATAAGCGCTGATGCGACTGATTTTCGCGCAAGCGACAGCGCGTAGTTCCAAATAATGCCGGCCTGATTTTGTGTGATTGACGCGACGACGATCCGATATCGCGCTGGTGTATCGTATTTGCTATCGCGAACCTGGAAGATTGCGCGATGAAGCGCCTTTATGGCCCCGACGAATGATTTCCCCCAGCGATTGCCGGTTACCAGAAGATTCTGGCGAGAATTTGAGCGCCTGAGCCATTTGCGCTGGCCGGAATGGGGATTTACGCCCAGTATTTCGCGCGCAAAAAAAACCGGGTCTTTCAGACTCTTGCGCCAGAGACTTTCAAGCCATTGACTCTCATGTGCGAGAAGCTCCACAAATGCGAGCTCCCGTTCGCGAGACTTATCTGAATTCAAGACGCTGTTAGGTATTGCGGACAGTTTGTAAACAGGGGGATCTAACCCAGCGCTCGTGTCGCCTGAGCTTTAGCCGCATCTTTTTCCAGCAATCCCGCTTCAAATAATTTGATTACGTTGTCAACGCGCTGGGTTTGAATAACGGCCGCTTTGTCGGATTCGTACGATGTCTTGTTATCGAAAACAAACTCACACCCGAAATCAAAGCCATGCAGGGCCAGGTCAATATTCCCAATCCATTCCATCACCCGTGCGACTTCGTTTTGAACACTCTGTGTCTGGCGCATGACCAGTTCAAACTTGAAAGAACTCCAACTCTCGGTCGCTCCGAATGAATATCCCAGGAGAAATGGAGACAAATTCGTCCCGGCGCAAATTTCCTCGATCATGGCGCGATGACTTATAAACCATGATTCCGAATCCCCGCGGCCGCGACGAGGACCGATATATTCGATATTGATGTCATTCCAGGTGACAGGATTGTCCTCAATCTCGATATCCTTTATCATCTTCGCGGTTTGATCAAAATACGTGTTAGCGCGATCGTTGTAGGCCGTGTCAGTTTCGCCGACCTGCCGTTCGGGAGGCGTAACTTTTACATGAAGTCGGTGAAAACCTGAATTATGGCTCGAGCGCCTCATGTCGTCCACCAACTGACGCTCTACGTATGTGACAAATGGTATAGACCGCAGGATAGATCGTCCGAGACCAGTACTCCGATCGGTGTTCAATCCGAAATAGATAAAATCTGCGCGTTCGAGCGAAATCGATTTCTCCCCGGAATCCAAAAATAGAGTTTGCCGACCGCGCGAATCTGTTCGTGAGCGAATCTGAGAAACATCAACCAGCTGAAACCCCTCAACTCTGGTATGGTCGCTTGAAATATCTACGAATCCGGCAAAAGCCCCATCCGTGAAAAGCCCTTCAAAAATCACCGGCAGGAATCCGGCCATTCCTCCCGAGCGACGGAATTGGAAAGGGAAAATTCTTTCCCCGAGGCTATCCAGGGCTTTCAGAGCGGCTTTTCTGGTAGTTTCTGGGATATCCTCCGCTATGCGATATTCGGCCGGGGCGGCTGCAAGCCTGCTCCAGGTCCAGATGCACCCGCTAATAGCCGGAATCGAGTCTCTCAAATACCTGAAGAGATGAATGGGTAAATTCACGCTCAAAGAATCGCCGCTTCTCCAGACCAATGACCCCGGCCGATGTCTCCGGGCGAACCCAAACGAGAGGTTGTCTAGCCGCGGCTCTCTGGAAAACCCGGCCGGTTCAATCAATTTCTTACTCATCAACATACTCCATATTTTCAATTATTTCATATTCCCCCTCTAATCAGGCTTCCAGCGGTCCGCTGATAATGAATTACCCGATGTCTATTTTGGTTTCCTTTCCAAAAGACTATTGATTTGGCGCTATTGGGAGATTTAGAGCCTATGGCGATATATCGCGTATAGCTGGATACTTTGGCGTCGGGAGTGAGAGGCGTTTCGGCTCAAATCGCCGATAAGTACAAGGACGGGGCCTAGCAGAAAACGCAGACACGTTGGTAGTGCAAATTTCACCCCAAAACGCTTGTCAGAGGCGATTTGGCGGCTATATTGGCGGACGAGCTTACGTGAACGAATCGTGGCATAAAGTTGTATCATACATCGGGGTCGAAAGAATCCATCATCAGTCCTCGCGATAACAATGAGAGACAATAGAGAAATCACAGGAGAATATTATATCATGAGAAGTCGATATCTAGCCAGCGCAGCGCTAATGTTACTGATCTTATTTTCGGCCGGGACTGCCGCGCTTTCCCAGGAAATCCCTCCGATTCCCAAACCGGTCGACTCAGACCCGCTGGGTGAGCGGGACACGCTTTTTGCTGAGATTGCCAGAATTGACGACAATTCCTGGACTGTCAATCTTTCCACTTATAACGACTACACTTTATTCGGACTTTCGATTCCGCTTCGCCTAACATCCGGTCTGCGAAAAGTGCTAATCGACTCAATCATTTTAACAGGCGGACGGGTGGAACATTTCGAATGGCCGCTTATAAGAATAGATACTGCTATCCAATGCGTGACTGTTGGCTTAATCGCCGGGTTAAACCCGCAGGTTAAGCCTCTTGCGATAGGCCGCGGCCGAATAGCGACAATTTTTGCGCACAGCTTGGGCGAAGGCAGAGCCCCGGCCCTGAAAGTGGATACGATAACAACGGCTCCCTCAAATTCTCTGTTATTCATAAACAGCGAGATGAAACCCGACACCGAACAGTTCAAAATTTTGCCCGCATTCGTGGTCACTACCGTTGCCGAAAGTGAGATTCAGAAAAAATAGGCGCAATTTAGTGTATTGTTGTGACGATCCGGGAAGGTCGGCGATCTGACCATCTTCGTTTCGCTTAATCTTTTTCAGAACCATCTGGCGCCTGCGTTCCTGCGGCGCCTTTCTTGTTGTAGCTGACGCTCAACGAGGGTTTGCGAGTTTCAATGATACATTCGCGCATAGCGTCAAGCGTTTCCTGCGGGAACTTTTCGGTAAGAAACCCATCTTTATAAGCGGCTTTTTCGTTCAAATCAAGAAACACATCGGCCATCTCGGACTTGCGCACAAGTTCGCTGATCTTAAGGAACTTCTGCAAATCCCGACTCTTCGACGGGAATCCTTTTTGCGCGGAGCCTATTTTTATTCTGCCCTGTTCGCCTTCTATTGTTCTAAGATTTTCTTTCGCGGCGACGAACAGGAGTTCTTCCTTCAATGCGTCAAGCTCTGCTTTTATTGTTCTGGACTCTGTCGAAAGTTGTAAATATCTCTCCGCTTTTTTCTGCGCGTCGAGAAGCTCTTCCTCTGCCGTAGTTTCATCATCAAGAGCAAGTCGATGTCGTTTGGCCGGACAAAGCGAGAAATATGGGCAGCGCTTGCACAGGGGTGATTCCTTTGTGGGGAATTCATTCTCTGAAAGCGCTCTCTTAATTTCAAGAATGTCCTGAACAGCCTGATAACGCGCTTCATCCAAAAGATCAGGAGAAAGTTTTGCGCTGAATTCCTCACCCTGCCGCAGAAAAATTTGCTTTACAACAATATTCTCATACTGCGGCCAGCTCTCTTGCACGGCCATCTGATACAGCGCCATTTGCGGATTTCGCTCCAAATCTTTCTGACTGGGAATGCCTTTGCTGAATTTGTAATCTATTATCTCCACAACGCCGTCATCGCGTCGGCGTAAGCGGTCAATTATGGCCACTATTTTATAACCGCGCTCCTCATCGAGAGTGAAAGTCAGACGCTTTTCCACTCCGAGCGTGACACCATCATCAAAAGGCGCATGCGATCTATAATATTTCTGCAGGGAATCGCGTCCAAGCTTTATATAATGCTCAACTGACTGCGCAAGATCATAGACAACCAGATTCGCATGCGAAACGGTTTCCCATGAATTGTCATATCTCTCGAGAAATTCCTCTTCGCTCAGAAGACAACCGGTCGCGGCGAGATCGTACAGATTCTCCAGCGCCCGGTGAAGCATCTGCCCGGTGAAGAGATCGGCCGAAACCGGGCGATCCACCTGAGGTCTTTCGATGTATTGGAATTTGAACCGCCTCGGGCAATTTCGGAAAACCCCGAGCTTTGAATGGGAATATCTATCGCTCACACATTGAATATGTTCGAGCGTTCGTCAGATATCAACCCCCCGATTTAAAATGTGACATCTCAAAAGAGCCAGAGGCGAGCAATTCAAGCTGAGCTGCTTTGGTTAGGGGGCGCGGGAGGCGCGGGGTGCGCGGCGGCCGAACCCGAACGTTCCGGCGAAGACGGTGGAGCGGTTTGGGGCGTACGAACGCGAACCGTGTCCAGCCATTCGCGAACAAACCCGAATCCGAGCGCAACGTGTCTCACGACAAAAATAACCGGAAGCGAGAGGAAGTACTCAACTTTACCCTTCTGGTAAGCGATCAACGCGGAAACAATCATTATCGCAGCGAAATATATCGATGCGATAAACTGCAGCCAGCCCAGAAACGGGTCCCCCAACGGCGGACCGATAATTAGCAGAACAATAAAAGCAACAATAAGCGCCGGAGCGATAACCAATCTGCTGTCGCTAATTCCATTTTTGCGAAAAAAACGAAATCGCCCGCGACCGCCCTTAAGCAGGGATTTCCAGATCAGACCAAGAGATGACCACGGTTGCGAAAATGTTTTCAGCCCCGGAGCAAGAAAAGATTTTAATCCAGTGATTTTTAAACGGTAATTGAAATCCGCCAATTCGTAGGGTGACATTTTTGAATCAAACTCACCTACTTTCTTGAAGACTCCTCGGCGCCAGACCATGCCCAGACTTAAGGGATCACATTCGACTTCAGCGGAAGGAGCGTGAATGGCGCTAAGACTTTGCCCCATGAACGACAAACGCGCCTGCTCCACAGCTTGTTCGAACATGTTCAAACCGTCTGGTATCTCAACATCGGAACGACACAAACAATTCGCGCCCGTTCGCTTAAAAGTGTCCGTGCAGTCCGTCAAAACGTGATCCGACATGAGGCGTAAACTCGCTTCCATTATCATAATATAGTCAGCGCCGCTTTTCGCCACGGCCTTATTCAAACCTGAAGCCAGATCATTTGATTCGACATTGATAACATTTAGACTCGCAATTGAGTTCTTGTAATTGGACAGAACGCCTTCGACAGCTCCCGCTTGCGCGCATGCCACTACAATAACTTCAATTCTCTCGGAGGGATACTCCTGTCGTTGAATGGAAGTCAGGGCCTGATCCAACCCGGCCAGAGATTCCCGTTGCGCGAGTATTACCGTAAAAAAAGGTAAGTCGGCCCGCTGGTCCATGCCCGATGCGCCTGGCTCTGAATCTTTCACAGGCCGACTCTCAATTCCGTTTGTTATCTCATCTGTCATATTAGCGCTTATCTTTACTGATTTTCTTTAGATCCAAATTTAGCAAATCCAATATCGGTTTAGCAAGTGGTCATTCCCAGATGTTATGACCCTGCGGTTATTTACGAGCGGAAGAGAGAATTGTTTTGTTTTTTAGCGCCTGAAAACCGATAAAAGTTACCGGAGCTAGCGCACAAACTCAACAGCCGGCTTCGGATCGCGCATACTTTTCGTTGATCCCAGGGATATTTTCCCCGCTGGCCCCGCCCGCAGAAGGCGTTTCTCCTCATCAAGCCCCACCTCATACATCCCGGTTTCCTCAAGTAGCTTTACCGGGCCGATTCTTGATATAACCGTGGTTACGGAGCCTTTTGACGACATCCCCAGATCGGAAACGAGACCTCCGGTAACACCCACCAATCCATAATCGGGCGAGTAGGCGAATTCGTTCTGTTTGGGTTTGAAGCGAATATCTTCATCCAGCTCCTCCAGGTCTTTTTCATTTGAAAATTCATTCGAGCCTCCTTTCGAACTATCGCTCTCATTGTCTGTCGAGCTAAAGAGAATTTCCGGATTGATCGAGTAAAAGAATTCGGGTCCGTCTTCTTCAAATATTCTTTTCGCGCCAATATCAATTTTCAACGACGGATGCAGTGTAAAGGGCAATGAAACTTCAACATCGCGCTCGGCCTCCCAGCTATCAACCATCAGCAATAGACCCTCATTGAAGAAAATAACCTCGCGATTAATCTGAGTGTCAAAACCCAGAACTTTGCTGTATCCGTTATGATGTCCCTTGAAATAAAATCCACCCGGAAAACTTCTCGCGCAGGCGACATCCGCGTCTGTAGTTTTATCCCATCCATCTGCGCCTGACTGCACGGATGGACCAATGCCGTTTATGATGAGAGTGTTTTTCCCAACTGCTCCGCGAAACCGTTTGCGAATCTCGGGGTTGTGGTAAATCGAGCCGGTTCCGCTATCCACTAGCACAGGTTTGCCCCCCAAATACAAAGCCAGCGACAATTGACTGTCATGTATATGCTCATCAGCGCCAAAATCGAACTTCCCACATCTCAAGAGCAGAAAGTCACCTTCCTGACTTTTGTGTACTATGAATCCGGAATCGGAATCGATATCCACCATACGACCTTCAGAATTACTGTCTGAGCTGACAGACGTCCGTTCGAAATTTTTATCGGTTTCCGCTTTTACTTCAGGAATTTCTCCGCACAGCCAGACATTCTCCGCGTTTACCACTCGATCTGAGTTCATTGCATACGAACAATCAAATATGTCGCTCTCCGATATTAAAGCGGGACCGCTGTCAAGGGGATGAAACGCCAGCCAGCAGATTCTACCGCCATCGCAATCATTGAACTGAGGAACAAGCAAATCTTTCGGGGAAAGCTCCCTCAGGCGTTTGTGTGCGACCGCTGCGATTTCTGTAACTCTGTTGTCCAGCTCGTATCCCAATTCACGCGCCAAACTGACAACGGTTACGTATATATCTGTGGCGTAAAGATGCGCCGAAGCGGTCAAGCCCATGTGGGTTCCGTCCGCCAGAAAGCGCTTCTCCGGACGGTCGGAGAGAATTTCCGCGGCCTGAGAACGCCAGTTAGCGGCTTCCACAAACTCAGGAAAGGCAGCGCCCACGCTATAAAGCGCAAGCGCCACTCCCAAAGGTTCGATTTCGGCGGCCTTATCGCGCCACAGATTTTTTTCAAGGCGCTGGCAACATTCCCAAATTCCTTTGAGGATCAGCGACAACAACTGTGGACGTCGAGCAAGTTCAACTCTGAAAAACTGAACCGCCCAAACCCAGGCGTAAACCCTGAGTGAAATTTCAAAATCAGAAACGTAATTTATCCCCGACGAAAAACGGTTCCTGGTAAACCAATCAACCGTCAGTTCCGCGAAGCGCTCGAAATATTTCTTGTCTCCGCTCAGGACATAGGCCGGACCCAGCCAGTACACCCAACCCCAGCGATTTGGCTCGCGAAGGTGACGAAGATCGCCAATCTTGTAAAACTCCGTCAGATCAAGGTCGGCGTAAAAGCCCTCCGGCGCTGTGACTTCGTGAATATGATCGCGGCGCCAGCGATCGGAGCCTTTGAATGCGCCGGGATCGTGAGAAAGAATCGGCATTTTCCCAGCGACAACATGGTCCGCCCGCGAATAAATCAAAGAGCGTTCATAATCGCCATCATCGTAATAATCACGAATTTTTTCCAATTTCTCGTCATAAAGAAAACAACCGGAGGTGCGGGAAAGTACCCAGCGCCCCAGCTCTTTCTCGGATTTCCCCAGCGAGCGCAGATGGTCTTGCGGATCAAAGCGCTCGGAGTTGTTCTTATAGGCCCAACGACTGAAACCATGAAACACGCACGCGTTAACCTCGCGCCACAACTTATCGGTTTCCAGACGTTCAAGCATATTTGTCAGAGAGTTCTTCATATGTATCTTCATGAATATCTTGTTGGTATTATTGCGAATGGAAATGATCAGAAAACTTCTCTGACCCCGTACCGCTATTATCGGCGGTAAATGGGATTAGATTCAGAGATTTGGAATAAAACGCGATGAAGAAAAGGAGGGAAAATCAGGCCTTGCGAAGTGTGATAATTGGCGCCTCGGTGGGACATCCCAGTCGGAATGGAAACCAGTGGCCTATCCCGCTGGACGTATATAGTTTATTCTGGCCAATCTCGAACTCACCCCAGAGATAACTATTCTTATTGAACACATCAAAAACCGACTTACCCATAAATCCCACCTGCCCACCATGCGTATGCCCCGCCAGCGAAAGATCAACCCCAGACTTAGCGGCCACCTCAAATGCCCAGGGACGATGTGTTAGAAGAAGTTTAAATGATTCGCTTTCAGAATCGCGCATTGAACGTTCAACGGTTTCGTCATAGAACGAATCATACTTTGCGCCCCACCTCATCGAAACCGGATCATCTGCGCCACCCACATAAATACTGCTAGCGCCGACCTGTATTTTCTCTCCGGAATTAACCAAAAGTGGAATCGGCCCTGCGTTGAAAGTTCGGTAAACCTGCTTTATGCCGCGATAGTATTCATGATTCCCGAGTGTGGCGAACGCGCCGTAACGCGGATTCAAGGCGGCGATTAACCTTAGCGCATCGGGTAATTGATCGAGCCTGTCGGCGAAATCGCCAACTACTACGATCAAATCGATCTTTTCTTTCTCCAGCTCAAGCGTCAGCTCCTCTAAGTTATTCAGCGTATAAAAGAGACCCAAATGCAGATCACACAAATGTAATATGCGAAACCCCTCCAGATCGGGACTCAAGTTCGGAAACCTCAGAGGTAATTCGAAAACTTTAACCGAACTGTAAGAGCCCAGAACACCCGCAACTCCGCTGGTCATTGCCAGAGCGGGGAGAGTAGCGCCAGCCATAAGCAAATAGCGACGCTCCGGAGAAACTAGTTCTTCTGAAATTTCTTCGGAAGCGTTGGCGCCACTATCGGAGGAGTCCCGAAGATTCCTTTTGCTTTTTCTTTTAAGAAGCCAATCCGCTAAGCGCAAAATGCCTGAAATGGGCAAAACCAATGTCGCGGCGATAAGAGAAACCCACAGCGCGGCCGCCAGAAGTCCCATTGGTGTTTCAATCCAGATCAGTCCCTGCCAGCGACCCAGAAACAAAAGAATTGTGGCGACAAGAGTCAGAAGAGGCGCTCCCCATATAACTCTGCGACCCCAGTGCGAACGCCATAGAGTTGGAGTGAAGTATTTGGCCATAAGAATAGCCGTCGCCCCCACTGCTAAATGGAGACCCAAAAAAGCCAGAACAAACATCGTTACTCTCATCTATATTCTCGCTGCTATCATAAATTGATCACCTAAGTTAAAACTGTGCGCCCCCCAGTGATTTCACAATTCCCGACAGAGCAATCCTGCAGTCCGTCAGTTCGGCGGGCCGCTTTGAGACATCATACGATCAAACATAACATCGGGTTCCCGTATATGAATACTTGACCCTCGGTGAGCGCTAAAATAGTTGGGACCGCTAATAGTGATTGATAAGCGCCGACTGGATGTCTTATAGCCTGCGTTTCCTTTTTTTCCGGCCCACTCTGCCAAATTCTTCCTTGGGAGTGGAGGTGGGCTTCTCACCCTCTTCCTCCTGCGGGACATCTTTGGGATCAAAGCCAAAGAAAACCGGAGGCGTTTTCTCAAATATCTTGGTAGATGTTTGCCTGAAGATCGTATCTAAGGGAACTGCAAACCCCTTCACTTCTTCTCTATCTATTTTGTATCCGAGTATTGCTTCTATGGCTAGAAGTTTCTCGTATTCCTCGGGCGACACAAGTGTAATAGCGTCACCCTCGGCGTCCAGGCGAGCTGTGCGGCCAATTCGATGAATATAATCATCGGGGGCATCCGGCGTATCATAATTGACCACATGCGTGATCCCCGAAATATCCAACCCGCGCGCGGCGATATTTGTCGCCACCAGAATCTTGTAGCGACCATTCTTGAATCCTTCGAGAGCGCGCAGACGCTGGGGTTGTGTGCGGTCTCCATGAATAACCGCAACCGAGCGCCAGGTATGCTTAAGTCGCGCGGCGACACGATCCGCCTGACGTTTGGTTCGCGTGAAAATCAAAGCGGAATCCAGATTAACAGACTTTAGAACTTTTTCGAGCAGGTCAAGTTTTGTGCGAAGAGAAACAGGATACACTTTATGCGAAATACCCTGGGCTGGAGCGCCAACAATTCCAATCGATACTTTGACAGGATTGTGAAGAAAATCCGTAGTCAGGCGCATTATCTGGGGCGGAAATGTAGCCGAGAATAACATCCGTTGACATCTATCGGGAGCGCGTCTGAGAATTCTGCGGACATCGGGCATAAATCCGACATCCAGCATACGGTCCGCTTCATCGAGAACGACGAACTTAAGACGTTTGAGATTTATCACGCCCTGGCGCAGATAATCCAAAAGCCTTCCTGGAGTAGCCACAATTATCTGAACACCTTTTTCAAGCTCTTCCCTGCCCGTGCGCACTGAACTGCCGCCGTATGCGACCGTACTCTTATGTCCGCTGTATTTGCTGTACGCAAGTAGGTTCTTGCCAACTTGAATCGCCAGTTCGCGAGTAGGAGTCAAAATCAGCGCTTCCGGAAAGGGGTTCTTGCTGGGCTTCAATTTACTCAAGATAGGCAAGAGATAAGCCGCGGTCTTGCCGGTGCCTGTTTGCGCTGTGCCAACCATATCGCGGCCGGACTGAGCCACCGGGATAGCCTCATCCTGGATGGGCGTGGGCGTTTTATACCCTAATTCATCCAGCGCTCTATAGAGAGATTTATCAAAATTAAATTTTCTAAAAGACATCTGGTTTATCCGTTGGAAAGTTTTTTCTCGCGCATTATAGGGTTTTGGGCAAACGGTCGGCTTTCTGCGAGCGCGCGAGAGTCTGGTATCGTTCTTCAGTTACCGGAAACAGTCCTCGAAACCAATATAAGGGGAATTGCCGGTCTATTCCAGATCAAAATTGAAAACGAGGCGATCTCGGCTTTTACCTAATTTGTGGAAAGGGGAATTTACGCAAGGGATTCCACAAGGTCGATCAGTCGCTGACTGAGATCAGACCTTTCTCAATTTCTACATCTGGATGCTCTGAGCAGTGGAATTTGTATAATCCCAATACCGGGAAATAGACAACAGAGCTGTCGCCATACAGAAGCAGGCCAGAGTCGAAACCTCCGGGTGTGTCTGATACGAATTGATGCCCCTCGATCTTAGTAAGCTCGTCCAGGTTTACAAAATTGACGCCAAATCCGCGCTTAATATTCAGGTTCGTCGGGGAAAGAATTTTGTTGGCGATTAACACTCTCACAATCGGAAACGCGGGGATACTCACGAATGCGGGCTCAGATTTTTCGGACTCGTTGCCGAAAATATCTGTCACGACAACTGCGACGATGTAATGACCGGTATCAATATACAAATGGCTTGCGGAGAAGACTTCATCTCCTGAGTGAAAAAGTATA
>JACZUZ010000010.1:12692-13128 GCA_022572905.1 Candidatus Zixiibacteriota bacterium
GAGTGTATTGGATGAAGTAGCGTCGCCCCAGTAGAATGTCATAAAGAACGGATCGTTTTCCGGATCAGTCGAGCGGCTGAACAATGTAATATCCTCTCGGACAAGCCCGATTGAGTCACCAAAGGGCGTTGCAGGTTTCGCCGGAGCGCGATTCGCTACGTTCACGGTCTTCGGCGCAGAAGACTCAGACACTCTACCTTCGCCATCATAGGCAAGAACTGACACTTCGTATGCACCGCTGTTATAATAGGCATGGCCAGCCGAAAACACGTTGCCATCAGCCAGAAATGCGGTGACACTTGAGTCGTTATCACCCCAATAAAAGACAAGCCTGAGTGAATCGCCAAACGGGTCCCGGGCCTGGCTGGTAAAAAAACGGATCTCCCCCAGCGAAAGCGTGTCGGGTCCATTGGGCGCTGTGGGGCGAGTCGGTCTT
>JACZUZ010000334.1 GCA_022572905.1 Candidatus Zixiibacteriota bacterium
CCAACAACAACGCTTTCCAGAGACCGGAAATGTTTGAATGCATGACTTCAGGTAAAATGTCAGCCGTGGCGACATAAAGGAAAACTCCCGCCGTGAGAGCGACGATATATCCCAAAATGCCGGGGGGCGCGCCCGGAGGTATCGCAGGGGAAATCGCCACAGCGCCAAGTGGGGTCATTAGAGCGAAGAAGACGAGAAAAGTCAGCGCCCTTTTTGTTTTGATCTCAGAGAGAGCGAACAAGGAGCCCAGCGCCAGGCTGGCCACAAGTTTATGAGCGATAATTGCGAGATATAGACCGGTATCTATGCCGTCCCTTACCGCCGGGGCCAGAGCCGCCCCTTCAACCAGCGAATGTGCGCAGAGCCCTGTCAACGCTGTAATAGCGACCGTAAAATGCCCTGTTCTCTCTTTTCCACTGACTCTGACGCTAATGAAAGGAATCAGTCCCCGCTCTATCAAGTAGGTCAAAAGAAATCCTGCCAGCGCATACGCTCCGGTAATACGGCCATCGCCTCCTATCTCGAAGGCTTCCGGAAGAAGCTCAAGAAATACGGTCCCCAAAAACACTCCGGCGGCCAGAGATAGAAATAGATGAAGTGTATCGCGGGTAATCGATTTCAGGGCTCCCCAGAGACCGCCCGCCAAGGCGACGACGAAAATCAAGGTCAACCAGAAAATATGAATAGAGGACTCACTCATGACATGGGAAAGTCCCCAAAAATGAGCAAACTGTCAACTTGATTCGGTAGAATGGAATTTCGCAATGCTGCTGGCAATGGTCATAGCGACCATTACGCTAGCGAAAATGATATGCGGATAGATGACATGCGAAAAGATATAGCAGTGATTTACGGTTCGATCGACAGAGTCGAAAATAGGGACACCGCAAGAACAGGTTAGCGCTTAAGTTGTTTTGGCAAAGAATTGATTTTTACAAGACAGCGAACGTACAAACAAACGCCCCTTAGTTGGCGATTCTGACCGCACGTCGATGTGAAAAAGATAGCATATTGTGCTTACCGCTAAGTATCAGCGTAGCGACATTACCGAATTTCTCGGTGGATAATGATTGCAGGCCGTATGGACTCCAGATATTTTTGGAACCCAAGGACACAAACCGTTCGTCCTCTTTTCTCCTAGGCATGGTTTCCTCCCGTTCATCCAGGTTTTTCCCCGACAGTTGTGGGGGCTTGAATTTCTTAGGGTCTCGTGGTGAGGAAGTAAACCAACACAACGAATTTGATTAGTTCTCCAACTCCTCCTTCAGTCAAATAGTTATTGTTATAAGGTTCCCATGAACTTTATTCCGACCAGCCTCTATCGTCAATCCACTTGACCTAGCGGCGCCTTAATCGGAACTCCAGATACCTCCAAGACAAAACATAACACATTCGCAATATTTTACGCAACTCCGATTCAGCGTCCGTCACCGCTTTCAACCGTGCTCACTTCAACAGCTACAATATATAGTCAGCGTAATTTCTTGTTTTGCAATAAGATACACACCGCACAAATTACTTATGCAAGTGAGCGCGTCTACCAAGTTTTTTTACGCGAGATTTGAATTAGGAGATAATTGGGGACAAAATGACGATATTCGCAAAAAAGCGCTAATTGACTGCCCGCACGCTATTGTAGGTCTAAGTTTTCATCACCTTTGGATAGCGCCAAAATTGAATCGAGCTCCGCGGATGTAATCGAAAAATCTTCGCATATGTCATCACGTATTTCGGCGATGGTGACGCGTTTTTCATAGTCGGAGAGATCTCCGGGCAAACGTTTAAGCCGTGCGTTTAGAGCCTTTAGAATTTCTCCGTCGCGACCCGATACCCGACCGGAGTTGGTGATAGCGAGAGCGGTGTCGATTTCGGAGATTCCCCTGCTCTCTTCTTCGGAATGTTTTCCTTCGGCTGTTAGCGCCATTATAGTCGGCGGTCGGATTTCTCTTTGAGACTCTTTCACAATTTCGGATTTATCGTCTGGTCTTTCTTCTCCGACTATCTTAGCCTCGCTATTCGACGACGCCTCATTTGCAGCGACGCTCTTCAGATTCGACTCAGAACTCCCCGCGATGGTAGGTGTGGATTGAAATTTCGTTTCGGACTTCGCTATAATCTCCTGAATATTATCTGGGCCTGGGATGACATTGGGATCATAAACGCTATCCGCCCCCATAAGCGGCGGAGCGTTATACCCGCTCGATAATTTTTCCTGAGTTTTGGCCGTGACCAGTTTGCTAATTTTCTTCTCCCGCAGATCTGTCTGCAGGTATGAAACCAGGGCGACCACGAATAGTAGAATGATCGCTAGTGTTATTTTGCTTACCAATCGCATAATGTCTTACCAGCAAGAATCATAACCTCAGCCCCTTGAGGATCAAGTTAAACTTTTGGGAAATTTCAGTTGCGCTTACGTGGAGAGCCAAACCTGCTCGCAATCAACTCTGACTTAGCTCTGGTTTGCCAGAACCCAGTCGACTGTCTTGTGGATACCCTCATCCAGGGTGACTCTGGGTAGCCAGCGCAGGCGAGTGCGAATTCGTTCTATATTGACCACTCGTCTTCGAATATTGTCTATGTCCCGCCGGTCGACTCGGTCGATTTTTACATCTTTTCCCATCGCCCTGCCAATCGAGCTTGCCAGATCCAGCACCGACGTTTCCACGCCCGAGCCAACATTAAAAATCATACCATCGGCTCTTGGCGAAAGCAGCGCCAGCAAAGTCGCCTCGACAGCGTCGCTGACATACGTGAAATCTCGTGTTTGCAGACCATCGCCATGCACTTGAATCGGCTCATCGTTCTTCATCGACTCAATGAATTTGGCCACGACGCCGCAATATGGATTCGTGGGGCTTTGTTTCACGCCGTAGATATTGGAGTATCTGACAGACGAAACCGAAACGCCATAGGTCTCATAGAAAGCGTAGCAATAGTTCTCACCGGCCAGCTTGGAAACAGAGTAGGGAGAGAATGTCAAAGGCGCTTCGTCTTCTGATATCGGAAGTTGGCGCGGATTCCCGTATATCGAGGCCGAGGAAGTATACACGACCCGCACATTTTCGTTCTTGCGCGCGGCCATGAGCACATTAAGTGTTCCCCCGATATTTGAGGCGTAATCCTCGCGAGGATTTTTGGTGGATATAATTATATTGCGGGCGGCCAGGTGGGCGACATAATCGGCCCGCTTGACGAGTTTTTCCACCAATTCCTGATCGGCAACGCTTCCTTCGACGAACTCATAGTCCACGCCGCTATCGATATTCTTTCTGGTCCCGGAAAATAAATCATCGAGAA
>JACZUZ010000335.1 GCA_022572905.1 Candidatus Zixiibacteriota bacterium
GCGGAGCGCATTGCGGCGAGTGAACCGACCGAGGCGGGGCTTTGAACCGCCAGCGGTATGGCGGCGATTTCGACCACGATTATGACATTCGCAAAAAAGGGCGATCATATTCTTTCGCAGAACACGCTTTATGGCGGGACGCAGACATTCCTCACGAACGATTGCCCTAATATGGGAATCTCACATACGTCGTTCGATCCCGCCCAGCCCGACACATGGGAGAAACTTCGCACACCGACTACCAGGGCCATTTATGTTGAGTCGATTTCAAATCCACTTATCGAGGTTGGCGATTTGAAAGCAGTGGTTGAGTTCGCGCGCAAACATAAGCTCGTATCAATCATAGACAATACATTTGCCACGCCGGTTAATTTCCGCCCTGCTGAAATCGGTTTTGATATTGTCGTTCACAGCGCTACAAAATATCTCAACGGCCATAGCGATATTGTCGGCGGTGTCGTAGCCGGATCCAAAGAGCATGTTAGTAAAATTCGTCATTTGCTTATTCATCTTGGCGGGTCAATGGACCCGCACACATGTTTTCTGCTTGAGCGCGGACTAAAAACTTTATCTTTGAGAGTAAAGGAGCAAAACAAAAACGCCATGACGCTGGCGAAGTTTCTCGATTCGCGCTCGGAAGTGGTTGCTGTAAATTACTGTGGTTTGGAATCGAATGCGAATCATAAATTCGCCAGGGAGCTCTTCTCAGGGTTTGGAGGAATGCTTTCGTTCTACCTTGACCCCAAGCTGGATATCGCGCTGTTTATTGATAGTCTGACGATCCCGCTACACGCCGCAAGTCTGGGAGGTGTGGAAACGCTGGTCGTGCGACCAACGCGAAGCTCGCATATGGGTCTAACGAACGAACAACGAGAAGAAAAGGGTATTACTGAGAATCTTCTGAGAGTGTCTGTTGGCGTTGAATCAATTGATGAACTGGTTGAAGATTTCACCAACGCGTTAGAAAAAACCGCAAGTAAACAACCGTCACAAGTTGTCGCTTAGGGGGTTCCTTGATAAATGAATCATAAGCCACTCCTGGGGCTTTTCGTAGCCATAAGCGCTCTCGGCGTTCTTGGCTGTTCAAATAATAATGGTCACGGCCCCGATCTCATTGTCGTTGGCGCCGTTGTGCGCACTATGGTTGCAACCGAGAATGGCGACCAGCCAACTGCGGAAGCGGTGGCCGTTACCGATGGAATAATCACAGCCGTCGGATCGCGAGACGATTTAGTTTCAAGCGCGGGAAACAACACCAGAATCATAGAGCTTGACAGCGGCGTGGTACTCCCGGGCTTAATTGATTCACATTGCCACATCCTCAATTTGGGTAGATTTCTTGAGCGCATAAACTTGCTCGGAACAAAGTCGGCCGGAGATGTTCGGCGCAAAATCTTGTCGCAATTGGACAAAACTTCGTTGTTAGCATGGATTCGCGGTCGCGGTTGGGATCAGAACGATTGGGAAACAAAAACATTTCCATCATGGAAAGATCTCGCCGGAACAGAGTCAAATCCAGTTTACTTGACGCGCGTGGATGGTCACGCAATCTGGGTCAATAAAACCGCGCTTGAAATTGCTAAGATAACAGCCGAAACTCCCGATCCGCCCGGGGGAAGAATTGTGCGCGATTCGAATGGTGAGCCAACGGGAATTTTTATTGATAATGCGATAGAGCTTATTTCCAAACACATTGAAGCTGAGAGTTTTGAACATCAACTGAAAATGGCGAAGCTCGCAATCAAAGAGTGCAACCGTTTCGGCTTGGTCGGGGTCCATGATTGCGGACTGGATTCGCTGGGAATTGAAGTGTATCGAACTTTGCAAAGTTCGGGCAAGCTGGATTTGCGCGTATACGGAATGTTGGATGGTTCCGATAGCGCTCTTATTGAAAGTTGGTTTTCAGTTGGACCGAGCATAGACTCAAGCGGACTGTTTTCGATTCGCACAATAAAAATCTATGCCGATGGCGCTCTGGGTTCACGCGGCGCGGCGCTTCTGGCGCCGTATGATGACGACCCCGAAAACTCCGGACTTCTTTTAACCGCGCCCGAATCCATTGAAGACATAACAGTCAGTGCCCTGGAAAACGGATTTCAAGTTGCTATTCACGCTATTGGTGATCGCGGTTGTCGCACGGCTCTCGACGCATACGAAACCGCGTTTGCAAGCGCTCACTATAACAATAGCTCGAATTCCCGCTTTCGTATAGAGCATGCCCAGGTAATTGCGCTTGAAGATATTCCGCGCTTCGCGCAGTTGGGTGTTATTCCCGCCATGCAACCCACGCATTGCACGTCTGATATGTACTGGGCTGAGGATCGAGTTGGCTCCGAAAGAATTCAGGGCGCTTACGCCTGGCGAAAATTAATCAACGCGGGTTCAATAATTCCTTTGGGTTCTGATTTTCCCGTGGAGAGCGTTAATCCTCTCTGGGGAATCTACGCCGCTGTGACACGTCAGGATCATGAGGGCTGGCCGGAGGGAGGGTGGTACGCGCAAGAGAAACTGACCATTGAAGAGGCGGTGCGCGGATTCACACTCGACGCCGCCTTCGCTGAATTCGCCGAAGATACTCGCGGGTCAATAGAGATTGGAAAACGTGCGGATTTTACTATTTTAAACAGAGACATATTTGAGATAGAACATTCGGAAATTCTAAACACATTGGTGTCTTATACTATAGTTGGTGGGAGAATTGTTTACGAGAGCCGCTAACGATTCCCAGCCCCCTCCTCCCAGTGAAACAAAATGAACAACTAAGAGTCGCCTGTGCTCCATCCAGGCCGCTGATGGTCTATGATGGAGATTGCGAATTCTGCCGCCGTTGGATTACGCGCTGGAAGAGACTAACGGGCGTACACGTCGATTATGAGTCATTTCAAAATATCTCAATAAACTATCCCGAAATTCCTCTTGAACGCTTTCAAAAGGCCGTGCAATTGATTGACATAGACGGAACGGTGTACAGCGGCGCCGAAGCGGTGTTTCGCGCCTTTAGGCGAACTCCATCGCGCGTGTGGTTGTGGCGATTATACCAATACATTCCCGGTATGCGATTTGTTTGTGAGTGTGTGTACTATTCAGTCAGCCGATTGCGCTAATTTATTGCTGATGCGGCTACTCACCCGACGCATTTTAACTCAACTTATAAACAGGTGTGACAATTCCTGTCAATTGTGTTCGGCGCTGAAGCGCAAATAATAATCCTGTTCCTATTGCGCTACACGACTAATCGATTATATTCCCCGACAGGAAAATTAATTCTTGGGGGCGGTTTATAGC
>JACZUZ010000336.1 GCA_022572905.1 Candidatus Zixiibacteriota bacterium
ACGGGAGGCGATATAGGGGGTGAGAACAAGAGCAAGCGCCGCTCTCACAAGCAGACTTGTCCACGACGTTCCGATATTCTTTATCAGTTGTTTGCCTACTGAAATCATAATCTGGATTATATCTTACTTGTACCCGTTTTTTAAGAACCAGTGTATCATTGATTGGACATGGCGCTGTCGGAGTATAATCAATAGTATATTCAATGAATTACATTCGCAAAAACTGTGAAAGTATGAATATACTCTAAATATCCGCACCGGTTCCAGGGAAAAGTATTCTCACTGATAGGAGCAAGAAAGCGCTGGGTTGACTTCGTTTGAGGGTCGGAGTTAGATTCCGCTCTCGCGGGTAATGACGCAACTGTCGGCTCAAATTATTGGCGGACTTAAAAAACGAAATGATTAAGGAGGCCAAAAACATCAAAAGAATTCTAGCTACTTTTTTAATTCTGGGCGGCGCAATCTTGATTTCGAGTGTTCAATCGGTCGAAAGTTCTGATGTGTCCGGATTGCCGGGGATCTCTTACCCTCTACCCCTGAAAATATCTACATTGATTCCGGCCAGGAGGCATAAAAGCCCGAATTTCGTCGGCAGAACTGATCTCAAATTGTATCTATCAACCGAAGGAACGGTAGATTCAATCGCATGGGATTTGCCCGAGGGTGATACGATGGTTTTCCAGCCATACAGAGATTCGATACTGAGTTGTAAGTTCACCCCGGCAAGAATTGATGGTCGTGAGACTGCGTTTGCGCTTGTTTGCGGGCTGGAAGTTTCATCGTCGTCAGTTCGCGGCGGCTCTCGATTGCTGGCTCCGTTCGACTCCTCAGGCCAGATGGAGGATTATCTACTTCTTCTGGCGTCTGGGAGATCAAATGATTTTAGTTATCCCGAAATCCGCGAATTCCCTGAGTATTTCTATACTCCGGGAGAAGATTCAACGAAGCGACGACTGGTAGGTGATTTTGCGATTATTGACATTTCACTCGACGAAAACGGAAATGCACTCGATAGAGCGCTGGTTTTCGCAAGCAGGACAACAATAGGCGAGAGCGCCCTTATCTCAAGCGGCTGGGCTAAATACGCGCCAGCGGAAATCGGCGGAACCGGAATAAATAGCGTTGCCAGATTGATAGTGCGCTATTTCCCTGAATTGAATTATCCGATAAAGAAAGTTGAAGATGACGCGGGTGTGCGTGAATCAGGCGGAATAATGGAGGACGCCGGACTTATCTGGACCGTTCCCGGGCAGAAGTATTTTTGCAATCCCGTACTTAGAACCAAAACCGAATTAACGCTGTTGGCTCCGCGCGGATTGATTGAAGGTGATTTTCCTGTCAGCGCTTTTATACTGATCAAAAAGGACGGCTCCAGCAGGGTAATATCGGTGACTGGCGCCACCTCAAGCGCTATTAGTAAATTCGCCAGAGAACAGATTTCGAATTTTGAATTCTATCCGGCCTGCGTATTTCCGGCGGGAATGAAGTCGGATAGTGAGATAACGCTTCTTGATACTTTCGCCAGAGTCTCGCTTGTTCCTGCTGACAGCTCCCGATACAGATTTGAATTTCAATTCTGGCAGACCGATTTGCAGCGCTCAAAGCGTTAGTGAAACTCAAATTCTGGAGCTCGAATACAAAGCAATCCCCTACCCCACATAATGAAGCAATACATATCCAGCGCTATATTGCGAATTTACACTCGATCTTACGCAATTCCTGCGCATTAGAAAGTTATTTCCCCAAAGTGTCATAAGCTGTAACTATTGGTCAACTATCTATTATATTGAACCCGGCTAGGATATGGCCGCCTCTACTACTTCCTGATAAACCATCCAGATATCGGATAAGAACTTGCTCACTAAAAAACCGCCGTTCGGGCGAGGGAAATTGACTCGGCCGGGAGTCCGGGGCCAGGCGTTGATTGGGGAAACCTGGAAAAACTGGAGAAATGGCAATGGATATAGAAAGTCGGCGAAAACGAGTTAATCGGGTTTTTGGAAATATTACTTTCGCCATTGTATTGATAGCCGGACTGTATATATTCGCAACCGGATCGGAAACGCTTCCCGAGAAAACGCGTTATCTGATACTGGCGGCAGTGGCGCTGTATGCCGCAGTTCGACTCGGGAGTCGATTTCTTCGGCACAAGAATCACGGCGCCAAAAGATGATGAAAGAGTATAAAGAGATAGTCTGTGACACTAGCTTCTCGCTGATGTAGGTGGCTGGCAGAAGATTCGAGCTCTGTCGCGCAAAACGTCAATATCCCTGGGAACAAACGTAAATGGATGAAATGGAGATGAATTCGGAAATGATGTCAGTCAGAAAGAAAAATAATCGCTCGAAAGCGCAATCTGGAAAGAATCTGAGCATTCCCACCATAGGGGTTTTAGTTTTGGCTGTGGCCTTGTCTGGCGTCTGGCCGCTAGCGATTTCTACGGCCCAGGTAAACCAGAAGAAAATTAAGTCTCTGCTTAATGCTGGCGATACCACCCAGGCAATTGAAGAGCTTTATCTGGCAGTGAGCGCTGACTCTGAGGACTATTTGGCTCTTTTCTGGCAGGGGAGAATCGCATATGCCCGAAAGAACTACTCCGAGGCTTTGCAGTTATTTGAAAAATCTCTGGGGGTTAAGAAAAAAGCCTATATCTCGCTGTATTATTTATCATTAACGCAAATTCATCTAGCCATGTTCGATGAGGCCAAAGAGAATATCAAGAAGGGTAACAAGAGGGCGAAGACTCTTCGGATCGAGTTCAAGGGAGCAGAGGATACTCTCAAAGCCTGGAAGCTGGCCTTCGAGAAATCGGGTAGGATACCCGGTATGGACAATGGCTCCACGGGTTCCGAAACAAACGGCTCTTCACCTCAGTACACAGAAGAGTTTGTGAGGAGATTGAAAACTCGTATTCGAAAAAATCCTGGCGATCCAATCAATTATTACGGAATCGGACGATATCATTTCGAGAAAAAAGAGTTTGCGGAGGCCCAAAATTGGTTTGAGCAAGCTCTGGATCAAGATAAGGACCATGAACAGACACATTATTGGCGGGGGAAAACATATCTAGCAATTGGTGATTTGGGCGAGGCCGAAGATGTGTTTGATAAATGGCTAAAGAAAACAGAGAATTTCACGGCCGAATTCAGCAATGGTCTCGGTATGGTGCGTCTGGAAGAGGCTCGGATAGAATCAAAATCCAGCGAAGAAAAAGCCAGCAAGCGCACGGAAAAAGTTTTTGAGCTGGCCTCTGAGGCCGATGAGCTTTTTCGAGTGGCGATT
>JACZUZ010000337.1 GCA_022572905.1 Candidatus Zixiibacteriota bacterium
GGCGGCAATACCGGAGGAATTACGTTACAAGTAGTCGATTATCATACCGGATTTCTAGTAAACACACCGGAGGGAGCGGCATTCCGGCTGCGCTATCTCTTGACGAGACCTCATCTGGCCTCTACTATGGGACAAGAGGCGCGAAGTTTTGTGCGCGATCATTTCTTGCTGACAAGACATCTTCGCGACTACTTGACTCTAATGCTAAGTCTGCAAAACGGCGCCGGTTCGCGAATCATTATCTGATAATCAAACCGAACGGAGGCTATCTCCAGAGGGGAAACCCCGTTGGTAAACTCCCGATCGTAAACCCCCGATGGTAAACATAGCCCAAACGATACCCGAAGAGTTTTGGGAGAAACTTCGCGTCGCCGAACGTAGAATTCTCATGCTGGACTACGATGGCACCTTGGCGCCGTTTCAAGAAAAACGCATGGAGGCGCGCCCGTCAGATCGAACATATGAAGTACTCAAGCGCATATGTCTGTCACCTCACAATCATGTGGTAATTGTTTCCGGGCGACCAGCCACTGAAGTGCGCGAGCTACTAAAAGGAATCGAAGTTGACATTTACGGAGCGCATGGTTTTGAATTTCTACAAAGAGACTGCGAATTAAAATCGTTTGAGCTTTCGGATAGAGACCAAAAAGGTCTTAATAAAGCTCGAAAAAATGCAGACACTTCGGGTTTAACCGACTATCTTGAAGTTAAGCCAGCGAGTCTGGCGTTGCATGTGCGCGGACTCGATTACGCGAAAGCTTCAGCGATCAAGAATCTTGCCAGAGAGATTTTTGCGCCGAACGCCAGGAGCTTTGATCTTGAATGTCGCGAGTTTGATGGAGGAATTGAGCTCAGATCTAAAGAATTTCACAAAGGTAAAGTTGTTGAATCGATGCTTAGTGAGAACGGTTCGGATTCGTTCGTGGTTTATATTGGAGATGACGACACAGACGAGGACGCTTTTGAAACTCTTAAAATAAATGGCTACGGCATAAGAGTCGGAAATGCAGATGGGAAAAGCATAGCCGATTGGCGCTTAAACGATATCGACGCTGTAGAGAGATTCTTAGAACGCTGGTTAGAAATTATCGAAGCTGCATAGATGTTATCCGCGAAGTCAAACAGATCCAGATTAGTTGTTGTCTCAAATCGTCTGCCGGGAATGAAGGCTGTCGGAGGCGAAGAGCGTTTGCGCCCGATAGGAGGGTTGGCTACGGCCGTTGAGGCCGCGCTCTCACAACGAGAGTCTGGCGGCGTTTGGATTGGATGGAGCGGCAAAATCACCAGCGGGAATGACCGTTCGGGAATTAAGGAGATTGCGGCGAAGCCAATTAGACTCCTCGGACTCGATCTGACGGAAAACGACGTTGCGGCCTATTACAACGGATTCTGCAACAAAGCGCTCTGGCCCATATTGCACGGCTTTCCCGGGTTGGCTACTCTTTCGCGCTCGCAACTTGATGTCTACCGTTCGGTAAATCGCTTTTTCGCGAGTGAAATAATGTCTCAACTAAATGAAGGAGACTTAGTCTGGATTCATGACTATCATCTTTTCTATTTAGGACATGAATTACGCAAGCTCGGTTGGAAAGGAAAAATAGGATTCTTTCTGCATGTACCGTTTCCGTCGATGGAGTCGTTAGAAATACTACCAGACTATCGGGAGCTTCTGAGTCTAATGAGCGCTTTCGATCTTGTTGGGTTTCAAACGAAAATTTACAGAGATAACTATGCTCGCGCATGTGAACTTTCGCTGGGTTCGCAATTGAAAGGGAATATCTTAGTTGGCGGAGAGAGCAAACAAATAGCGGATGTCTTTCCAGTTGGAATCGATGTGGACAAATTTCTTCCCTCTGACGGCGACCGCGCATCTGGGAAAGGACGCATCACTCTGGGAACTCCCTTTCAAAATCTAGACATCGTTCTCGGAGTTGATCGGCTCGATTATACAAAAGGATTGCCGGAAAGAACTATCGCTTTTGAAACACTCCTCAAAACTCACCCGAAAATTAAACGCGCGGTTACAATGATCCAGGTTTGTTCACCCTCGCGCACAAAAGTCTCCGAATATGTGGAGCAGAAGAAGCGAATGGACTCACTTGTGGGTCGTATCAACGGAGAACTGAGCGAGCATGATTGGGAGCCGATTCGTTATCTCTATCGCACATACAGCCAGGAAGAATTGATCGATTTCTACAGATATTCGAAGGTAGGATTAGTAACGCCGCTGCGCGATGGAATGAATCTTGTCGCCAAAGAATTTGTCGCCGCGCAATATCCGGATGACCCCGGAGTTTTAACTCTCTCGAAATTCGCCGGCGCCGCTGAACAAATGACCGAAGCGATCTTAGTTAATCCATACATACCGGAAGACACAGCCGATGGAATAGCGCTGGCGTTGGAAATGCCGAAGGGAGAGCGGATTGAGAGACATCAAGCGCTCCTCAAGAAAGTTCAGGATTATAGTGTTCAAAGATGGACGAACGAATTTGTTTCAGCGCTTATCAGCGGATGATACTCTCATTTGATGAACAACTTCAAAAGCGTCCAGATTCCTTCCAAACCATCAATCCAGCGAATTTTCTTTCCCTCAGCCATAGAGCGGGGATTATAGGAAATAGGGGCTTCGTGGATTGTCTTGTTCATTTTACCCAATTTGGCGACAACTTCCGAGCAAAATTCGAAGCGAATGCATTTCAGATTCATATCTTCAAGTAGTTCACGTCTTACCAGTTTGTAGCAGGTAGACTGATCGGTTAGCTCAAGTTTGTAGAGTCGGTTCGATAACCAGGTCAGGAATCTACCACCCCAATAATAGCGCATGTAAGATACACCCGACTGTGGGTTGCGAATGCGGGAGCCAAAAACCGCGTCCGCGTTTTTCTCTCTGGCCAAATTATAGAGATTTACTATGTCGCGCGGATCATATTCAAGATCGCCGTCCTGAATTATCACAAACTCACCTCTGGCGTGTTTGAGTCCCTCTCGAATAGCGGCCCCTTTGCCTTGAAGTTTGTCGTATTTGATGTGGCGAAAGTTCTTTTGCGATTCGAATTTTGCTAGTTGGTCCGCCGTTTTGTCTGTTGAGCCGTTATCTACGGCGATAATTTCCATCTCAAGCGGAAGGTCCAGCAAGCTTTGGATTACTTCAGAAACTGTTTCAGCTTCGTTGTAAACCGGGAGAATAATTGTCAGCGGCAGTGAATTCATTGACGTGGAAACGTATGCCTTATAGAATTAAGCGCTTGCTCATAGTGATTCAAT
>JACZUZ010000338.1 GCA_022572905.1 Candidatus Zixiibacteriota bacterium
GTTAGTTATATCCTTGAGGGGACGATTCTCTGGGACAAAACAGGGGACACAGACAGGGTGCGCATTATTCCGCAGTTGATTCAAGTTTCTGATGACCGCCATCTCTGGTCTGAGTCCTATCAGCGGGAGCTAACTCAGATTTTTGCGCTTCAGGCGGAGATTGCTATCTCTATTGCAAATCAGCTCAAAGTAACCCTGTTACCGCAGGAACGCGACGACCTTGCGGCAAAGCCCACCGAGAATCTTGAAGCGTATGATTTTTATCTTCGGGGAAACGAATATTGGTATCAAACCTCCGGTGGCAGAGACGAGGCGCCGATAAGACACGCCAA
The DNA here is from genome assembly GCA_022572905.1 of Candidatus Zixiibacteriota bacterium. Lineage (GTDB taxonomy): Bacteria > Zixibacteria > MSB-5A5 > GN15 > JACZUZ01 > JACZUZ01. Next base: position 333 of record JACZUZ010000338.1, read on the forward strand.
GAAACTGTATGAACAGGCGTTAAACTCCGATCCGACATATGTTCCAGCTCTGGCGCGCCTGGCGCACACTCAAATTGAACTGTACTGGCACACTACTGCTGATTCGACCGACTTGAACGAGGCCTGGCGCTATATTTGGCAGGCATTAAAATTCGATTCCAATTCAGTTGAAGCAAGAATCGCCCTCGGTTCATATTATTATCACGACAATAAGTATGACAAGGCTCTGGTTGAATTTTTTCGGGCGCTTGAACGACAACCTCATAATTCTTTTGTGCTAATGGAGATCGGTTATGTCTATTGGCGTAGAGGAAATTTTGAGGATGGGGCGAAGTATCACAGGCTGGCCGCTGAATTCAACCCACTTGGAGGTGTGCATGTCGCAAATGTCGCATGGAGCCTGGCAATGCTTCGCAGATTCGACGAAGCGGAGAAGACCCTTTACGAGGCGATTGCATTGACTCCGGATTTTCCGCAAGCTTATGCCAATCTATCCTGGCTGATAGTAATTCGGGATGGGGACCTCAAACGCGCGCGCAAAATAATTTCTGACGCCGAACAGATAGTTACTCCCAACTTCAGATTTTATTATACAGGCTTTCTTGAAGCCGCCTGGGACGGCGATTTTCGATCCGCCTTGAGATATTCCGACTTGCTTCGTGCATTTGACGACGATGAAGAGTACCATTTGAGAATGGCCTATATCTATCGCTTGCAAAACAAGCGAGAGCTGGAAAGGGCGCAGGCCGATAGCGCATATGCGATTCTCAAAGAAGGCGCGGGACAGATAGCCAGAACTGGTTTCTATAACGAGATGTTGGGACTTGCGCTGGCGATTATGGGGCGTTTTGAAGAAGCGATTGAACATGGCAAAAAAGGAGTGGACCTGGAGATAATATGGTATGACCGTAATGTCCGGAGGTTAACTCTGGCCTGGATTTACCTAGAGTCGGGTGATGAAGACGCCTCTCTTGATATTCTCGAGAAAATTCTGAGTATGCTGAGTCGCGAGACCACAAAAAGCATTCAACTTGATCCGCTATTTAAACCCCTGCACGATCACCCGCGCTTCAAAGCTCTCATGAAGAAATACGAAACCTGAACGCTGGCTGAGAGAGTCCGGATTTACGATGAGAGAGGGTGCGCGACAGCAATTATCACGGCGGCAGTTTGTTTCCCGGGCGCTTGGTACGCTAGGAGGCGCTCTCTTTTCAAGTCCTCTTTTGGGACTCCTTAGCTGTGGCGTTCCTCCTCCTCTAACGAACAGAAATACAAGACGCGTCCTGGCTGATCTGCATGTTCATTCCATGATTAATGAATGGAATAAGCAAACGGCGCTGGGAGTGCGCTATCCGGGTGTCGCTGGAATTGCGGGCAAAATGTTCAACGCATCCGGCATGGATTGGAAGAAGTGTTATGACGCGGGAGTGGATTTGCTCTGTGTAACTCATTTCAACGTATTCGATGAATGGCTGTCGATGCCAACCGACCCCGACCCGGAAGCCGCGCGCAAGACTTATATGATGATGGACCAACTTGAGGCTCATTTACGCGATAAAGTTTCACAATACGCAACGCTGGCCATGAACGCAGATGAGATGAAAACACTCTTAAGTGTATCAAAAGATACTTCCGAGTGGCGAATTCCTGTTGTGCATACTGTCGAGGGAGGTCATGCGCTTGGCGGCGACTTGAGCGTCGTTGAAGAATTCGCGAAGCGGGGAACTGCTATTATGACAGTCACTCATTTCTTTAACAAGGGCATTGCTTCGTCGGCGAATTCTTTTCCGTATTTCCCGGACGCGAACAGCCCCTGGCCTCATCAGGGTTTGAGCGAATTCGGCAAGCGAGTTATTTCCGAAATGGAAGAGCACGGCATAATAGTTGATATTACTCATGCCACTACAACATCTGTTGATCAGATTTTGCAACATACAACGAAACCGGTTCTGGCTACACATACCAGCTCCAGATCATTGGGAGATCACCCCTATTCGCTTGTAGATGAACATATAGAAGAAATCGCCGCAGGCGGCGGGCTAATCGGAATTCTGATTGATCCGTATCTTCTTTCCAATTATTCATCTGCGTCAGAAGCTGAGGAGCATGGAACACTGCGCGATGTTGTGCGGACAATCGAGTATCTGGTAAAGCTGGTTGGCCATAAGTGCGTTGCTATCGGAAGCGATTTCGGAGGGTTTATTACTCCGCCGAAAGATATGAAACGCTTGAGCCAGATCGGAAAACTTCGAGAAATGATGCGCCGGGAATTCCAGAGCGAAACTTTCGTGGATGATATCCTGGCAAACAACGCGATAGAATTTCTACAAGAGAATTGGGGAGCTAAAAGTAAATGAAGCGCCGTTGTCATATAGCGCTGTTGATTGGGCTTGCCGTCTCATTTTTTGTCCCTCGTTCGGTTTCCGCTTGGTTGACCGGCGAAACTTGTTTGTTGGCTGACTCCGCTTACGCGAAAGTAATTCGAGACTGCGAATTTGATTCTACTCTCTTTTCAAAATTATCTGACATTCCGTTCGGGGATATTTGCGCAAATTCGTCGAAACATGATTTCGCTGATGAGAGATTTCACGAGCGGAGAAAATCGATTAGTGAACAGTTGAATCGTCTAACTGATAGTGTCTATCAAGAACTATTGTTATGCGACACTTGCAGGTTCAAGCCATCAAATGTAGTAGAGGGCTATCTCGTTAACCATATGCGGGCTTTGAATAAAGTTGGCTACAGGAATATATCGAAAAAGGAAACTCAAGAAAATTTACAAGAAGCGCTTCACACAGAAGCCCTTGCGCAAGGCTATCTGCAGGACGCATTCTCGGCCGGACATATACTTTCCTACAATGATTTGTTCTTGTCATCACTCCAGTCTCGGAATAAAAGACAAGCGCATAACTATCATCGTGATC